>CAMUPC010000113.1 GCA_947090545.1 uncultured Eubacterium sp.
CTGCTTTGGTTCAGCAGGATGCTAAGGGCTTCTAAACCTTCTTCCAAAGGCGCAGCCAGGGCGTGCCAATCCCCTCTCCCGGCTGGTTATCGCAAATTCTGCGAAGAATAGCGTGAGATCGTTGTTAAATGCCTAAAGATGGTAGATAGTATTTGGTAAGATTTTATTCTTTCATGGGTTTAATACCCCGCTGCTTGCAGCGTTCAGAAAGAAGAAACTAGGGTTGGATACCCCGTAGCTTGCTGCGGGGTGGTTCAGTGGTTACGGAGGGGAATTTTCTTGTGTGGTTTCTTTAGCCTGCCAAAAAAATACATCCGGCTTGCCAAGTCAAGAATCTATAAATCCATCTTAAAAATGATACAGCAGCTTCGCCATCCCGAATCCATAATACGTAAAAAATCTGAACACAAACAGCAGCGCAACGAAACCAAAAGCCTTAGATCTACAGCGATCCGAGCCAGGCACTCTGGCTGTCAGCTTGATTATGCGCAGATACAGTCTGAAGAATAACAATCCAAAAACTGTTCCCAGCGTATTTAAAATCAGGTCATCGACATCCGTTGCCCGGATATTCAGCAATTGGCTTACTTCCACAAGCAGAGACAACAAAAAACCAGCGGCGCCGGCTCTCGCCAGGCTGTCATAGCTTTCCCAGAGAAACGGAAGCAAAAAGCCAAGCGGCACAAACAGCAGCACATTCAGCCCATATCCGGTTAGGTCAATCGAAGCGGCAGAAAACGGAACCAGATTGATCTCATCCGCCCGCGGCGGCAGCCCATACTGCCTGATATCAAAGACCGTTCCAGAGCCTGTATAATGAAAGACGCCAAACAAATAAAACGCAAAAACAAGCAAAAATAAACTGTGCCACGCCGCCGCTTTTTGATCCTGATTTTTCTTAGACAGATAAAAAATTGCCGTGAAAATCAGGGCAGGCAGCATAACGGTGATCCATTCATAGCCGATTAAAATCCATTTTTCCATCATGTGGTTTCTTCCTTTCGTTATTCAAATTACCTAAATCAAGCAGGATGAGTAGGCTTGTCAGCAAGTGCCGTTTTATTTTTGCGAAACCTTGGAAAAACAGCCGGGAGAGGGGATGGGTACGCCCTGGATGCGGCTTTGGAAGAAGGTTTAGAAGCTCTTGGCATCCTGCCGAATAAAAGCAGGGGCGAAGCCAAGCGGCACCTTTAGCTGCTGGCTGAAAGCCAGGGCGAACTAGGTGCCGCGCCCGGACGGAGCCACAGCGTCCCGCAGGATGCCTAGAGCTTCTTAACCTTCTGGAACGGACGCATCCAGGGCGTACCCATCCCCTCTCCCAGCGTCCCCCTAAGGAATCATACACAAAAAACACCCCCCATTTATGTCCATATCCCTAAAATCTTCTAACAAATTCCTTAAGAATCTACACACATTTTCTATACCCATTTCAACAATGAAATAAGTATTTACACCCCTCCAATAATCTGTTATGATAAAAAAGTAGCAATCCACACGGATCAAAAGAAAGCCAGGTGGCTGTATGACAGAAGGTGAAATGCTTAAACCGTCTGTGGAAGAATTTTCAAGATTACAAGACTATATGGTCGACACACAGAAAGATTCAGCAGCATATAAAAAGATGAAACGCCGTTATATTGAATTAAAAGTAATACTTTCTTCTTCGGGAGTCAATTTAACACAACTGGATATCATCAAAGAATAGAAAAAGAATAGAAACAGAAAAGAGGAGTACGCTATGCCATTTATCGATTCCAAAATTACACTCAAAGTATCAGAAGAAAAGAAAGAAGCAATCAAAACAGAGCTCGGGCAGGCAGTTTCTGTATTAAACAAGCCGGAAAGCTTTTTAATGGTAGGATTTGATGACGCATACAGCCTGTATATGGGAGGAAAGAAGCTGGAACAGGGCGCGTTTGTCTCTGTCAGCCTGTATGGAGGCGCAAATTCCAGCGCATATGAGCAAATGACTGCCGAAATCTGCCGTATATATGAGCAGCACCTCGGCATTCCAAAGGACAAAATATATGTCGCCTATACCAGTACCGGAGACTGGGGCTGGAATGGAAAAAATTTTTAAGAGCAAAGGAGAATGACCACAGATGAAAAAGATGGAAGAATACGTAAGAGCGATCCCGGATTTTCCAGAGCCTGGAATTATATTCCGCGATGTAACAAGCGTCCTGCAAGACCCGGACGGCTTGAAGCTTGCGATTGATTCGATGATCGGGCTGTTGGACGGCGTGGAATGCGATGTGATTGCAGGCACGGAGTCCAGAGGCTTTATGTTTGGCGTGCCGATTGCGTACCAGTTAGGAAAAGGCTTTATCCCGGTGCGCAAAAAAGGAAAGCTGCCGTGTGAAACGATCTCCACGTCGTACGACTTGGAATATGGCTCCGCAGAGATCGAGATGCATAAGGATGCGATCAAGCCAGGGCAGAAGGTCGTCCTGGTTGACGACCTGATCGCTACCGGAGGAACGCTTGCGGCAAGCATTGAGCTGATTGAAAAGCTCGGCGGGGAAGTGGTGAAGGTGATTCTGCTGATGGAGCTTGCGGGATTAAAAGGACGCGATAAATTGTCTGGCTATGAAGTGGCTTCCGTCATTACATATGAAGGAAATTAAAAGCGGCACAAGGTTAGGAGGCATACGATGGTAATTGTAAATACAGATTATATATCAGGAAAAGAGCTGGAGATGCTTGGCATGGTCAAAGGAAGCACCATCCAGAGCAAGAATCTGGGGCATGATATTGGACAGAGCTTTAAAACACTGGTTGGCGGAGAGTTAAAGGCATACACAGAGATGATGAACGACGCAAGGGCACTCGCTACAAGGCGCATGGTGGAAGAAGCGGAGAAGCTTGGCGCGGATGCAGTCGTAAATGTGCGCTTTGCTTCGGCGTCTGTAATGGCGGGCGCTGCCGAAGTCATGGCATACGGCACGGCGGTAAAATTTAAGTAAGCGCTGCACCTATAGGGAGATCAGAATGCAGCAGGAAACAGGCAGTATGGAACGATATCAGACGATCAGGCATACGTTTGCGCCAGTATGGAACGAACAGTCCAAGATCCTGATCCTTGGCACCTTCCCTTCCGTAAAATCCAGGGAAAACCAGTTTTACTACGGGCATCCGCAGAACCGTTTCTGGAAGCTTCTGGCAAGCATCTACTGCGAGCCTGTGCCAGAGACGATTGACGCAAAAAAGGAGCTGGTGCTAAAGCATCATCTTGCGGTTTGGGATGTGATCGGACAGTGCGATATTGTTGGCT
This sequence comes from uncultured Eubacterium sp., assembly GCA_947090545.1. Taxonomy (GTDB): domain Bacteria; phylum Bacillota; class Clostridia; order Lachnospirales; family Lachnospiraceae; genus Eubacterium_J. Next base: position 3,275 of record CAMUPC010000113.1, read on the forward strand.
CGTCAGACAGCAGCATCCGCAATGTAGTCGCAAACGACCTCGCGGGGCTGCTGGAAAAAAGCAGCATCCGTACGATCCTTGCAAATGGCGCAAAGGCATACAGCCTGTACGAGAAGCACCAGTTGCCCAAGACAGGCATAGCGGCGCAAAAGCTCCCGTCCACCAGCCCGGCAAACGCCGCATGGTCGATGGAGAGGCTTAAGGAAGCGTGGAGCGCGGCGCTAAAAAAATAAATATGGCCCCGATCCGGTGCTGTTATGCATATGGATCGGGGATTTTTTCTGTTTTTCTGTTATTCTTTTTTTCTTGACAAGAACATGCGTTTGTTATATAATCAGAACATACATTCGGAACAAGCAAGTACAGAAAGTGAGAGATGACAGGATGGAACTGCGAATCGCCCCAAAGATGACAACGATGCAAAAACTGGAGCTATTGACGGATGCTGCAAAGTATGACGTGGCATGTACGTCCAGCGGAATTGACCGAAACGGCGACGGAACCGGGATCGGCAATACGAAACTAGCCGGGATCTGTCATAGCTTTTCGGCTGACGGACGCTGCATTTCCCTGCTGAAAATCCTGTTTACCAATGAGTGTATCTTTGACTGCCGTTACTGCAAGAACCGCCGCGCGAACGACGTGCCGCGCGCTACCTTTACCCCGGAAGAGATTTGCGAGCTTACGATGCAGTTTTACCGCAGAAATTACATCGAAGGGCTGTTTTTAAGCTCCGGTATTTTATACAGCCCAGGCTATACGATGGAGCTGATCTGCCAGGTAGTGTATAAGCTGCGTACCGAATATCATTTTCAGGGATATATCCATGTAAAAGCAATTCCAGGCGCACCGCAGGAGCTGGTTTTAAAAGCAGGGCTGTATGCAGACCGCATGAGCGTGAATCTGGAGCTTCCTACGGCAGAAGGGCTGCGTATGCTGGCGCCGAATAAAAACCGCAAAAACATCCTGACGCCGATGCGCATGATCCAGAATGTGCGGGAAGAAAACAAGCAGGACTTGATGCTGTACCGCCATGCGCCAAGGTTTGTGCCAGCAGGACAGTCCACGCAGATGATTATTGGGGCAACGCCGGAAAACGATTATCAGATTTTATCCGTAGCAGAGGGCTTATACCAGAAGTTTGGCTTAAAACGGGTCTTTTATTCTGCTTTTGTACGTGTCAATGACGATGCCCTGCTGCCGGCGCTTCCAGGAGGCCCGCCCCTGCTGCGGGAGCACCGGCTGTATCAGGCGGATTTTCTGCTGCGCTACTACGGCTTTGGGGCGTCCGAGCTGCTCAGTGAACAGCGCCCGCACTTTAATGTCCTGCTCGATCCTAAATGCGACTGGGCGGTACGCCATCTTGACCAGTTTCCAGTAGAGATACAAAAGGCGGATTACAGGACATTGCTGCGAGTGCCGGGAATTGGAGTAAAGAGCGCACAGAGGATTATCGGCGCAAGAAAAAGCGCGTCGCTTAGCTTTGCAGACCTGAAAAAAATCGGGGTTGTTTTAAAACGCGCCCTTTACTTTATTACATGCGGCGGAAAAATGATGTACCAAACAAAGCTGGAAGAGGATTATATTGTACGCAACCTGGTAGATCCAAAAGAGAAGCTCCCGTTTTCCAAGGACGGGATGACATACCGCCAGTTGTCCCTATTTGACGGCCAAATGGAAGAAAACGTTTGTATTCATACATCATTACAGAAATAGTAGTGCATGAGAGCGCCGAAAGGATGGAAGGTATTATGGAAGAGACGGTTTTTATCTGCGAGGACTCGATCGAAGGCATATTAACAGGCGTATACGAGGCATATGAGCTGCGCAAAGACCATCAGACAACCCACCTACAGGTCGGAGAAAATGAGAACTGCCGCCTCTTTACCGTCTACCACAAGGTGCAGGCAGATAAAGAAAAGAGCGCAAAGGTTCTGCGCACCATTTACCGCAGGTTCGGAGAAGAAGCCTATACACAGCTCTGTCAGGCAATGGTATCGTACGACCCGGCAAAAGCAGACGCAGTCTACCATACAATTGTAACCGGAATCTCCGGCAGCTACCGCGGCAGGCTGATGGAACACCTGAGCAACCGTTCAGTCAATAAAGTTTTTCGCTTAAGCCGCAATACAGGAATCGAGATTCACCACCTGCTTGGGTTTTTGCGCTTCAAAGAGCTTCAAGGCGGGATTCTGCTTGCACGTTACCGCCCCAAAAACGATGTGACAGCACTGATTATGCCGCATTTTGCAGACAGGCTTCCAAGAGAGGATTTTGCGATTTATGATGAGGGGCGAAGCTATTATGCAGTCCATCCAAAGGGCAGGCAGTGGTATCTCGTCCGCGGTGAGCTGCCGTTTTCGGAAGAACAGGAGGCTTACTCGCAGCAGGAAGCGCAGTATCAGGCACTGTACCGCCATTTTTGCCAGACTATCGCGATTCAGGAGCGAAAAAATACGGACTTGCAGAGAAATATGCTGCCGCTGCGTTTTCGGAAATATATGACAGAGTTTTGAAAAAGGGACGCCGAAGGAAGGGGAGCGGGGCTTCCTTCCTCCGGCTGGCTATCGAGAACTTGAAATAATATAACCTCACATTCTCTGCACCGTTCTTTTTGCAGAATTTGCGATAACCAGCCGGGAGAGGGGATTGGCACGTCCGGGCGGCGGCTTTGGAAGAAGGTTTAGAAGCCCTTAGCATCCTGCTCAAAAACACAGGGGCGAAGCCAAGCGGCACCTTTAGCTGCTGGCGGAAGCCAGGGCGAACTAGGTGCCGCGCCCGGACGCAGCCACAACGTTCCCGCAGGATGCTTAGGGCTTCTTAACCTTCTGGAACGGACGCCGCCCGGACGTGCCAATCCCCTCTCCCAGCGTCCCTGTATACACAAAACCGCAACACCTGCATAGACCCTGTAGTTTTCAGCAGTTTTCCGAATAAACACTTGACAAATTGCCGCAGTCATGTTAATTTTTTATATAGATGATATAGTGTGTAACTGGAAAGCAGGCATTAACTATGCATAAAATCAAAGGGATGTTTATGCATATAAGTGCCTGTTTTTCTGCGGTTCTTTCCCATAGCCCGCGCTTTCCAGGTACCTATGAAATTTCAATGCATCCGCCAGGCAGCGGAAACGAAACATTTGCCGGGCAGGAATGGAAAACGGCATATATGCATAAAATACCAAAAAAGCAGGGAGGTTCTTTTATGAAAGACAAGATCTTTGGAGTATTGCAGCGTGTAGGCCGTTCCTTTATGCTGCCAATCGCGATTCTGCCGGTAGCCGGGCTGCTGCTTGGCGTGGGCGGGTCGTTCACAAACGAGACAATGCTGTCAACCTATGGGCTGATGGGCGTGATGGGGCCTGGTACGATCCTGAACGCGATTTTGCAGGTCATGAGTGAAGCAGGAAACATCGTATTTGCAAATCTGCCGATTATCTTTGCCATGGGTGTTGCCATCGGTATGGCAAAAAAAGAGAAGGAAGTCGCAGCATTATCCGCGGCAATCGCATTTTTCATTATGCACGCTTCGATCGGTGCAATGATTACGAACAACGGCGGTTCGGAGTCGATGCTGGAAGGTGCAACCACATCTGTGGTCGGCATCACTTCGCTACAGATGGGCGTGTTCGGCGGCATTATCGTGGGGCTTGGCGTTGCGGCGCTTCACAACCGGTTTTACAAGATTGAGCTGCCGCAGGTACTGTCCTTTTTCGGCGGCACGAGGTTTGTGCCGATTGTCAGCGGGCTGACTTATACGGTAGTCGGTATTTTAATGTTTTTTATCTGGCCGGTGATTCAGCAGGGCATTTATGCGGTAGGCGGCGTTGTGCTTGAATCCGGCTATGCAGGGACATTGATCTATGGCTTGATGGAGCGTGCGCTGATTCCATTTGGGCTGCATCATGTATTCTACCTTCCATTCTGGCAGACAGCGCTGGGCGGTACGATGGAAGTGAGCGGACAGTTGATCGAAGGCGCGCAGAATATTTTCTTCGCGCAGCTTGCCGATCCGACTGTAGATCATTTTGCAGTATCCGCAACCAGATTTATGTCAGGAAAGTTCCCGTTAATGATCTTTGGGCTTCCGGGCGCGGCGCTTGCTATGTACAAAACGGCAAAGACAGAGAAAAAAGAGGCTGTTGCCGGGCTGTTGGCGTCCGCGGCGTTGACTTCTATGCTTACCGGTATTACGGAGCCATTGGAATTTACCTTTTTATTTGTAGCACCGCTGTTATACGCGATTCACTGTGTATTTGCAGGGCTTGCTTATATGCTGATGCATGTATTTAATGTCGGGGTAGGTATGACATTTTCCGGCGGGCTGATCGATATGTTTTTGTTTGGCATTATGCAGGGAAATGCAAAAACAAGCTGGATCTGGATTGTGATTGTGGGCATTGGATATTTTGCGGCTTATTTTGTGCTGTTTACCTTCCTGATTCAAAAGCTGGATCTTAAGACGCCAGGACGGGATGACAGTGAAGAGGTTAAGCTTTACCGCAGAAGCGACGTGGACGCCCGCAAAAACGGAGCGTCTGGGCAGGGTGCGGCACAGACGGAAGATGACGCGCTGTCAGAGATGATCTGCCACGGGCTTGGCGGCAAGAAAAATATTTCCGACGTGGACTGCTGCGCAACAAGGCTGCGCTGTACGGTGCATGATTCGGGGCTTGTAAGCGATGCGATGTTAAAGTCGACCGGAGCGTCCGGCGTCGTACACAAAGGAAACGGCGTGCAGATTATTTACGGGCCGCGTGTCACAGTAGTAAAATCCAACCTGGAGGATTATCTGGAGACAGCGCCGGACGAATTATACCAGCCGCAGGCAGGCGCCGAACAGCAAGCGCCAGGACAGGCAGATGCGTCAGCGGCGAAAAAGACAGAAGGTAAGCTGGTTCGTTCGGAAATTATCTCAAGCCCGGTAAATGGGACAGCGGCTGATTTGTCGGAAGCACCAGACGAAGCGTTTGCCGGCAGAATGATGGGAGACGGAGCGATCGTCATACCGTCGCAGGCACAGGTTACGGCACCGGAAGACGGAGAAGTGAGTTTTGTATTTGAAACCAAACATGCCATTGGATTTGTGACGGCATCCGGGACAGAGCTGCTGCTTCATATGGGGATTGATACGGTGAAGCTGAACGGGCAGGGCTTTGAGGTATTTGTCAAGGACGGCGACAAGGTAAAGAAAGGCGATCCTTTGATGAAGCTGGATCTGGCATATTTAAAAGAAAACGCACCGTCTCTGGCGTCTCCGGTGTTATGTACCGAGCTTTCTGACAACCAGAAGATCCGCCTGTTAAAGAGCGGAACGATCCAGGCAGGAGAAGCGTTATTTGCAATCGACACGTACGAAGAATAGAAGCATATTTGCAATCGGCACTACGAAGAACAGAAAAAGGGTTCGCAGTTGATGTGCGGAGTATCAAAAGCGCAGGCAGGAGCTCTATAGGGGGCTTGTGGGGAGAAAGAGTATGTACAGAATTAAAAAGGTGCTAAATAACAACACGGCGATTGCAATTGGGGACAACGATAACAGAGAGTACCTCCTGATCGGAAAAGGAGTCGGATTTGGGAAAAAGGTAAGCCAGAGGATCGAAGCGCCAAAGGAGTGTGCGATCTATTCCCTGTATGAGCATACAGAGCGCGGGAATGCAATGGAGCTTGTAAAAGGAATTGATCCTGTTTTTCTGGAAATTGCAGAGCAGGTGTTAAAGGAAAGCGAACGTGTTTTTGGAAAAATCGACTGGAGCATACTCTTTCCGATGGCTGACCACATTGCCTTTGCAGTCAAACGGATACGCAGCAGCGAGCAGATCAGCAATCCGCTGACCGGAGATATCCGTGCCTTGTTCCATATGGAATACGATACGGCAGAATGCATCCGCCCGATCCTTGCAGAAAGGCTGGGCGTAGAAATCGACGAGCACGAGGTCGGTTATATCGCGCTGCATATCCATTCCGCAATCGAAAATGAAAATGTCGCGCTGTCAATGCAGATCGCAGGAACCGTACGGGAGTGTATCCAGCTCGTAGAGGAACAGACAGGAAAGGCAATCGACGTGCGGTCGCTGTCTTACAACCGGCTGATGAACCATGTCCGGTATATGGCGGCGCGTGCGGTAAAAGGCGAAACCATTAAAATCGATATGAATGATTATATCGCGGAACAGTTTCCAGATGCGTTCCGTCTGGCGAGCGTCGTATGCGGCCATCTGGAAAAGTATCTGAAAAAGAAGATGGATATTGTAGAAACCGGGTATCTTGCTATGCATATCCAAAGAGTACTTGCTGAGCTGGAGTAAAAGGCTCGCGGGCTGTCGTCTCAACATTGATGGGGCGGCAGCCCTTTTTCTTTTTGGAAAATGAAAAAAACACTTGACACGCAATGACTATCGTGATAGTATACTTATGAAAAACACTATTGCAATAGTCATTTTCAGGGAGGACATGTTATGGAGTTAAAGTTGTTTGATTCAGAGTTAAAAGTAATGGATACGCTGTGGAAAGCAGGAGGTGATTTGTCTGCCGGCAAGATCGCGAAGATTTTACAGGAAGAGATCGGCTGGAACCGAAATACGACGTATACTGTAATTAAAAAATGCATCGCAAAAGGGGCGATCGAGCGCACGGACCCGAAGTTTCAGTGCCATGCGCTGATTACGAGAAAGCAGGTGCAAAGCTATGAGACAGGGGAACTGATTGACAAGATGTTTGACGGCTCCAAGCAGAAATTTTTTGCGGCGTTTTTGTCCGACGGCGATCTGACAGAGGAAGAGATCATGCAGCTAAAAGAGATGGTTTCCAGCATGGAGAACGCTTAAAGATTGTTGATGGAATCTTATAAGAAGAGGTGAGGACTGAGTTATGGGATTGTTGGAAATGAGTATTTCTGCAAGCGTGCTGATTCTGCTTGTGGCTGTTTTGCGGGGAGGCAAATGGGGAAAGCTGTCTGGAAGAACCGTAATGGCGCTGTGGCTGGTCGTGCTGGCAAGGCTGCTGCTGCCCGGCTGCCTGCCGATACAGCATGGAATCGCGGCTCCGGTATTTCGCCTGCTGCGGCGCGCCGGTATCCTGTATACAGATCTGCAAAAGGCAGCGGGTACAAAGGCTGCTGCCCTGGCTGTGCCAAAAGCGGCTTCTTTTGGCACAGCAGGCGTTGCAGACAGCAGCCCGCTGATGGAGTTTGCCTTTTATACCTGGCTGGCAGGGCTGGCTGCGGCAGGCATCTGCTTTGCGGCAATATTTTGGAAAGAGCAAAGGCTGCTGGCAGAAGCGCTTCCATGGGAGAAGATGCCGGACGAATGCAAAAGCAGGCAGGAAGCATCTTTTTACAGGCAGCTTTTAGAGTCCTATCAGTCTGCCAGCAGGCTGACAGGCAGGAGCTTACGCAAAAAAAGCATCCAGATACTGGTTCACGACAGAATCCCGTCGCCGCTTGTTTTTGGAATCGTCAGACAAAAAATCGTCATTCCCAAAGGCATGGTTCAACTGACGCAGACGCAGATGCAGCATATCTTGACACATGAAATGGTGCATATCAGGCGGCACGACAATCTGTGGAAGCTAATAGCGGCGGCAGCGGCGTGTATCCACTGGTTTAATCCGGCGGTGTGGCTGATGTACCTGCTGTTTGCAAGGGATATCGAGCTGTCCTGCGACGAACGTGTGCTGTCCATGTACGGAAGCCAGGGCAGGCAGGAATATGCAGCGACACTGCTGGCATTGGCACAGAATCAAAAAAGAAACGTATTGTTTTGCAGCGGGTTTTTGGAAAACCCAGTAAAAGAAAGGATTGTGGCAATTATGAAGTATAAGAAATTAACAGGTATCGGTGTTTTATGTACAGCAATGCTTTTGGCGGGAGCAACCTCAGTGTTTGCGACAAACGGGCAGGGCGCCGGCGAACAGGAGCAAAAAGCACAGAACACCCAGGAGCAGAAAGTACAAAACTTTAACATACAGGAAACAAAAGGCTCCCAGGGAGAAACAGCGCAGGATGCAGATCAGGATAATGTGCGTTACACGATTGCGAGTACGAAAAACGGAGAGACAACAGCAGAACTTATCGAAGGTGCAGGGCAGGAGGAGATTTGGGTGTCCTTTAACCAGGAGATTGAAACAGACGACGGGGAAGCGATTATGCTGAAATTCAAGCTGGCGGATGATGGAAGCGATACGGGTACTTACTATTATGAGGATAAAGATGGGAATGTACATTCCTTTTCCTGTGAGAAAGATGATGACAATATATACAGGCTGAATGCACAGGAGGGGACGATCGATGAAGGTGGCAATACTGATGGTGAAGAGGAGGCGTGGGACGGTTCTGTGTCGTTGGATGGTACGGATGCAGCGGTAAGTGATGTGCAAGGTTCTGTGCAGTTTGATGTTTCTACTGACGAATAGGATGGTATTTTCAGATGTAAGGAGTTCTAATTTGGATCAACTGGAATTGAACTGTTTTAGTTAAGGGGTGTAATTTTGCGGGTGGAGGGACGCTGGGAGAGGGGATTGGCACGCCCTGGCTGCGTCCGTTCCAGAAGGTTAAGAAGCACTAAGCATCCTGCGGGAAGCTGAGGCACCGTCCGGGCGCGGCACCTAGTTCGCCCTGGCTTGCAGCCAGCAGC
>CAMUPC010000114.1 GCA_947090545.1 uncultured Eubacterium sp.
TACATTCTGGAATCGGAACAGGAAGCCAGCCCCTCTCCCCTCCCTCCAGCGTCCCCCTCGCACCCCCCCCTCTCAAAAAAACAAAATTCAGCCCCGCAATTGCATTTCACACAATATAGAAGTATAATAAAACCGTAACATACAACCAGCCGACCGGCTGCATCTTTCAAAATAAGGAGGTTTTTATGGGAATTGGATCTTTGGCGGATATCGCCCTTGCACAGATGCCTGTTTCTACTTCTGCCCCAAGCGATATTTCCGTTGCCATGTTAAGCAAGCAGCTTGACTTGACACAGGAAATGGGCGCAGATATGATCAAGGCTATGGAAAAATCCGTGAATCCGGCTGTTGGCGGAAATATTGATGTCTATGCATAAGCCGTAACACGCGTTCTGCCCATCCGAAGCTTCCTTCTGGATGGGCAGAATACAATCGCTTTTAAAGCTTTCGTATGGCATCTTCTGTAATTTCAATTTTTCTTTCCTTATATAAATGCCCTACGGCACGCTTAAACGCGCCCTTGCTCATTTTCATCTCCCGTTTAATCACTTCCGGGGACGCTTTGTCGTTAAATGGAAGCACGCCTGCGTAAGCTTCCAGTACCTGCATTACCTGCTGTGCGTCTGTCTCGATCTGGATGTAAGCTTTTTCGCGGCGTGTCAGGTCTAGTTTTCCGTCTGGCTTGACATTTGCCACTTTTGCTTCGATCACGTCTCCGACTTTTAGGGAGGAACAATCCTCGTGGGACGGCAGCATGGCGGAATATTTGTCATCGACTGCTACAAACGTACCGAAATTATCACTGAGCTCGTAGACGCGGCCTGTCACAAGGTCTCCCTTTTGATAGGGGGAAGATGTTGAGAGCAGTCCGTACAAGTCGCGCATACTGGCGCAGAGCCTGCTGCTTTTGTCGATATAAAGCGTTACAAGCACTTCATCGTCTGCATGTACCTCCCTGGTCATCTCTTTATATGGAAGAAACAGGTCTTTTTCCAGGCCCCAGTCTAAAAACGCCCCGATATTTCCGACTGACAGCACCTTAAGCGCCGCGCATCCACCGATGACAAGCTTTGGCTGATTTGTCGTGGCAATCAGCCTGTCCTTGGAATCCTTGTATAAAAATACTCTGATTGTATCACCGATCTGGGTATCCGGCGGTACTTGCTTTTTGGGCAGCAGGACGCGAGTATTGTCGTTGGCGTCCTTTGCCAGATATACACCGAAATCAACACTTTTGACTACTTGAAGAGATTGGAATTCGCCTAAATTCATGAGATGGCTCCTTTCATTAACGAAATGTTATGATCCTGCGCTTGTGCTGGCGCTTCTGTGTCTTTGTAAAACTCCATCAGCGCATATGGCTTTCCTTCCTGGCCGCACAGCTTCACTGCGTAACCGTGCGGATGCTGCGCCAAATAGGGATAAAGCAGATCGCCGTATACGGCAGGCTTTTTATATTCTGTACGGATACGAACCGTATGAAAATCCGGCGGCAGCAGCTCTTGCGCAAGCAGGATATATTTTGCATTATTGACGTGCTGGTTTGTATCGATAAAATAACGGGGAACCTGTATCGCACTTCCTGCCTGGGCTGCTGGAAAATCAGCGATCTTTCGGTCCAGATATTCCATCTCAAGGCGCGGGCTTGTCTGATACGCCGCGGCGACCTCAGGCGCAATCCGCACAGGGCGCTGTTTTTGTGTATCCATAAACACCCATACCGAGTTGGCGCGTACGATCAGGCGTTTTGCTTCGTCCTCGATCTGAAAGCTGCGGAAGCCGAAAAAACCGTGAAAATCATAGGGCCAGGTCGTAACGCGAATCGTTTCTCCAAATGCCGGGCAGCGTACAAGATCTGCCTGCCAGCTATTTAACACCCATGCCGTATGGTTTCTTTGCATATAGTTAAGCCCGACGCCCAGTTCTTCAGCCTGAAACGTGCAGGCATCCTGCAAATAATCCAGGATACCAGACAGCCCTGCCTGCCGTCCTGCCCCGCACTCGCTGTAACGCACTGTCGCCTGCATCGTATAGGCGCCGGCGTTTGCGTGGTTTGTCAGCTTTTCCTTGTTTTCCATTCTTTCTGATTCCCTGCCTTTTATTTTTTATCTTCTAAAAAGACATGTACCATTGCAGCACATGTCCTTTCCATTCTTCCCCTGCCTTATCCCGTCCGTTTCCCTGCTCCTGGGCTGGATTTTCGTCTTGCCTTTTATTAGGCTTCTTCCTCATCCCTGCCTTGTTCCGGGGCTTGCGCTTCGTCCTCGCTTTGTTCTGGGGCTTGTGCTTCGTCACTGCTTTGATCCTGAACCTCATCCCCGTCACTGCTTTGTTCCGGGGCTTTTTCCCCGTCCTTGTCCTGCTTTTGTTCCTGCTCTTCGCCCTCTTCGCCAAGAGCGGATGCGACTTTTAAAAGACCCTGCATATATGCAGAGACCAAATTTTTATCATTTCTCGGAAGCCTGTGAAAATCCGTAATTAACTGCTGGTCTGAGATTGTAAGCTGCTTTGGGATTGTACCGCCTTCGTCAAAAAATTCTGCCATCGTAATGCCAAAGCCTTCGCAGATCCGTATCAATGTAGATACTGAAGGTACGTTATTACGCTGGAAAGAATTACTTAATGTGGAATAGCTGATCTCGCCTTCTTTTGCCAGTCGATAAAGTGTCCAGTTCCGTTCTTTTAAAAGCTGTGTTACTCTTTTCAGTACATACTCTTCTCTCATGGTATCATTCCATCTCCTCAAAAGTGTAATATGTTTAATTGTAATCAATGCCGGGCTATCCAAAAAGACATAAATAAGGGTTATGTTTGCAAGTCGCAGATGAAGCATACACAGTGACAGAGAATCTCTGATCTTCTATCTTTTATTTTATCTTTTCGTACAAATCTCATGCGGCACCATTATACAAAGTAAAAAAAGCACATGTCATACGCACATGTCCCTCAACATTTCAATGACACTTTTTAGGTACTGGTTTGCTTTTATGTAAAATTCCCTGCATATATGCGGTAACAAGTTTTCTGTCATTTTTTGATAATCGATGAAAATCCGCGATCAGCCGCTGGTCTTTCGCTGTAAGCTGCTGCAAAAGCGTGCCGCCTTCATTAAAAAATTCTGCGACTGAAATATGAAATCCCTCACAAATCCGCATTATGACCGGCACTGAGGGCACCTTTTTGCGGTTAAATGAATTGCTTAAAGTCGCATAGCTGATGTCAGCTTCCTTCGACAACTGATACAGTGACCAGTTATACTCTTGCAGAAGCTGGTCTATTTTCTTTCGTACATACTCTTCTCTCATGGTATTGTTCCTGCCTGCTGCTCCAAATATGAAATCCATATTGAATGATTCATATGATCCCGAAATGCAGCCATCCCTTAGTCTTTTTATTATTGTATCCCGCATAAGGGGAAAATGCAAGCCTTTCATTATAGTTTGTGTCAATTATTTATGGAAAATCACAGTGTATATGGATTGAAAAGGTTGTTTTTTGGTTTTGGAGTTTGTGCCCCGCGCGCTACTGTAGGCTGAAGCATCTGACCACGACTCCCCAATCCTCGTCTTGATCCGGCAGATCATGCAGCTTCGACATCATCACAATCTTATTGGAAACAGCGATCTTCTTCGTCTGCACCGTACCGTCCCCAAAGGTCGCCGTGCAGGTAATCCCCAGGTCTTTTGTTAAAAAATCGCATACTTCCTTTTCCAGCTCTGTCTTTTTCTGGTCGCCGACCGTAAACCCAAACGCCTGGTACTGCCTGACTTTTTCCGGCTCCCAATGTGCAGACGAATCCACGACCTCGATACTCGTTTCTTCGTTGCTCTGTTCCTCATAACTGACGCTGAAGGAACGGTACTGCCTTGTATCAAACGCTTCTAAAGATTCGCTGATCGTGCGAAACGAGACAGAAGCGTCGATCGGATCTGCCACTTCTTCTCCGTCTATGACAGGGCTCCTGCCTGCCGGAGCGGTGACCTGAAACGCGCCGTTTTGAATCGTATAGGTGATCGTGTCAATATTTTTCCCTCTGCATTCAAACGGGAACCAAAATGAAAAGCTGATCTCTTCGCTGTTTCCCGACATTCCTCCTGTCCCCGATTCAAACTTGTCCGCATACACCTGCTCTGTCTTTGTCAATTCCTTCGCATACGCGGTAATCGTAAATTGATCGTAATTCTCCCCGGCGCCGGACATCGGCTCTTTGCTGCCGCCAAAATGCGCATACACCGCATTTGCTGTCAGGATCAAAGCAAGCGCCGCCGCTGCCACCGCTGCTGTCTTTAACAATCCGCCTGTATGTTTGCCCGTTTCTTTCTTTGTTCCCCGTTCCTTGAAAAACAGCGCTTTTGCCTTATTCTTTTCAGATTCATTTAGTTTTATCTTGTCCAGTGCACTCTTATAATAATTGTCCATGTTTTCCCTCCATAAGCTTTTTTAGGCGCTTTCGCCCTCTTGTTAATTTTGAATTTACGGTATTCTGCTTTTTTCCCAGTATCTGCGCAATTTCCTTAATCGTATATTCCTCGTAATAATACAGATAAAGAATATTGCGGTAATCCTTTGGAAGCTGGTATAATTCTTCCATCACCGCATGTTCCTGCGGCTCGTACGGGACGTCAATATCCCCCAGCGGAACTACCCGCCTGCGAAAAAATGACCTTCTGTAGTCCAGGCACTGATTGACCGTTGCCTTAATCAGCCATGCCTTTAGATGCTCCTCATCCTGAAAACACTGATTCTGGTGCTTTAGCAGCTTTAGGAACACATCCTGTACCACGTCCTGCGCGTCGCTTGCGTGAAACAGGTTTTGATAGGCAATCCGATAAATCATGTCCGCATACAGGTCTACGATTTTTGTGTACTCGTGTTCTTTGTTTATGGATAGCATAATTGACTCCTTTCATTCTATAACACGAATGAAGGGTGTGATTTAGTGCACTTTTTTGGGAAAATTTGCGCATGATTTCGCTGATTATTTTTTAAAATCCCGCCTTTTACAGTTTGCAGATGGATTCTGAAAAAAAGAAAGAAACAGAAATTCGATATTGGAATTCTATTGGAGTTATTTATTGCTCTGCTTGGCAAAGAAAAATTGCCTGCCTTAACAGCTTTACCGTTCCCGTAAATTCTTTCTGTACCAGGCAAGCCTTCGCCCATGTCATTAAACAGATTTACAGTGTAGATAATTTCCCGAAGGAACATCAAATTTCGATACACCTATATTTCCTGTAACTGCATTTCCTGAATCTGTTTGTGTACTTCCATGCCTCGTTTATTATAATAATCACGTCTTTCCTGCGGTGTCATGTTTTTTGTGATATTATAGTTATATTCCCTTATTTTGTGGATGTCCTCGATCGTAAAGTCTGGACTGATTATCAACTTATCCATAGTCATACCTCGCTTTCCAATAATACAGATGGATTGATAATTTCAACTGGCTTATAGCCCCTTAAATTGGTGATGGCTCTTACTCCTCTGATGGTCTTAATATTAACAATATGCTTAAAATTCCATGATATAATACAGTCGCAGCCGTATATGATTGCGGCAGCGATATGCTGGCAGTCATCATAACTCTTTTTTGTCAAGATACCCATATCAATAATCTGCTGAGCAACGGATGACATGGAATCCGTAATTTGGATAGGTGTATAATTAATCTGTTTCAAATATCGATACATCTGGCTTTTCTTTGGCTCTTTACAATCTGATAGTTCCTCTAATGTGACAGTGGACAGATAGACATCATATTGTCCGGCTTTAAACTTTTCCCACAATTTTCTCGTATCTGCCATCTTTTCAGGCACATCTTTCTGTATCAAATGACTGATAACCGATGTATCCAAGTAGACCCTAAGCTTTTCCATAAGCATCTTGCTCCTTTAATTTGTCCGTTCTTGGCTTTTATTAGACTTTCACATTCACTTTATATTTTTACTGCCCTATATCTTGACATATGCTGCAATTCAGAAATAATGCACATTCATTTTCATAAATATTGTAGCATTCATTCGCCGCTTTTGCAATCAGGTAAGTTACTTATTTCAGCATTAATGCTACAAATCTAAACACACGTATTCCCCCACATTTTTAACTAAATTGTATGAGGTTTTATAAAGAGAGATTCCTTTTCTCATTACAGCATTGCAGATTATCACACAAATACCCGTTATCAGCCACACAGCCGATAACGGGCATTCCGTTCATCATCTACAGATTCCGCCAGTTCTTGCAGCACCCTGCTTCCTTACTGATCCTGCCCTGTAGACGCGATCAATGACATCTCCCCTTCCAGGCAGAAGGTGCCATAACCAGCCGGAAGAATCAAATGATCTCCCTTTTGAATCTGGTTCCCATCGATAGAACCGCTTCCTTCCAGCACAGACACTGCCAAAAATGGATACGCCTGTTCAAAGCGCGCGGTTTTTTTCGTATTGATTTTAAACACCTTAAAGTATGGGCAGTCCAGCAGCAGGTTTAGCTGATTTTCCGGCAGCCCGTCTGCGTTAAAGATGCAGTCTGTCATCTCCTTTGCCGGAACCTGTATCACATCGATGCTCTGTTTCAGATGCAGCTCGCGCGGCCTGCCGTTGCTGAGCCTGCCGTAATCGTACAGGCGGTAGGTTACGTCGCTGTTCTGCTGTGTTTCATAAATCAGGCATCCGCCTTTGATTGCGTGGACGGTGCCGGGATCGATCTTGATAAAGTCGCCCTTTTTGATCGGAACTTCACGCAGCAGGCTGTTCCATTGCTCCTGTTCGATCATCTGTACCAGCTCTTTTCTTGTCTTTGCGTTATGCCCGATAATCAGAGAAGCCGGCTGTATGCAGTCCATAATATACCAGCATTCGGTCTTGCCGTTTGCCCCGTTTTCGTTGCGCTTTGCATAATCGTCGTCAGGATGCACCTGGATGCTTAAGTCCTCCCTGGCATCGATCATCTTTGCCAGCAGCGGAAACTGCTCGGCATCAGGGTTTCCGAACAACTGCGGCTGTTCGTTCCATAGCCGGGACAGATGCATCCCTGCATATGTCCCGTTTTTCACCGTCCCGTCGCCGTTTGGGTGCGCTGAAATGCCCCAGCATTCCCCAGTCTGCTCCCCTGCGGACGGATAATGAAACTCCTGCTTCAAACGGCTGCCGCCCCAGATATTATCCTTGCACACAGGGTCTAAAAACAGGATTTCTTTTTGACTTGTTTGATGTTCCATGTTTTCCTCTCAACTTGCTGTTTATTTATGATGTTTTTTACTTTGTTATGCTTCCTTCTGCATGGATGCTACCAGGCTGGCGGCGCCGATCATCCCGGCGTCATTGCCGTTTTTCGCTATCACAATCGGCGGCACGTAGGATACGAACGCGCCGAAACAGTTTTCCCTGAGACAGCGGTTTAACGGTTCCGTCAGCTTTTCTCCCTGCGCGCAGATGCCGCCGCCAAGCACAAACATATCTGGACGGAAAATATTGGCAAGGTCTGTAATGCCGTCGGCTAAATACCGGATGTAAAGCCCAATCAGTGCCTGCCCGCACGGATCGCCTGCTTGTGCCGCATCAAACGGCATTTTGGCATTCATCTGCTCTAAGTCATGCCCGCAAAGCTCCCAGAGCATCGAGTTTGGAAATCGCTCTGCCATCCTTTTGGCATCTCCTATCAGCGCGGACGCCGATGCATAAGCTTCCAGACAGTCCTCTCTGCCGCAGGTACATTTTCTTCCTTCAGACGCGATTCGGATGTGCCCAAGCTCTGCGCCGCCCGGATGCCCGCCTTCAAAGATCTTGCCGTCAATCACGATTCCGCCGCCGACGCCTGTGCCAAGCGTCAGAAAAATTGCGCTGCTACAGCCCTTTGCCGCTCCCTTGACCGTCTCTCCAAGCGCTGCGCAGTTGGCATCGTTATTGATATAGACAGGCATCGGCAGATAGGTTTCCAGTTCTGTAGCCAGCGGCACATGGTCCCAGCGGATGTTGTTGGAATACAGCACGATACCGTTTTTGCTGTCGATCATCCCCGGGCTTCCGATACCAGCACCCAGACAGTCTGACACCTGATAACCGCTTTCCTCAAGCAGCTTTAACGCTGCATTGCCCATATCTGCAATTACCTGTTGGTAAGGGCGCTCACCACGAGTCGGAACTGTTGTCTGCGCGATGATTTCATACGCCTTGTCTACAAGCCCGATCTTGATGCCAGTTCCGCCAAGGTCAATCCCTATCATTATTTTTTCTTTTTTTTCTGACATTTTGGTGCTCCTTATTCGATCGTTTCCTTTAATCCATAGACTTCTACTTCATAAATACGCGCCGCACTGTCTGTTCCCTGGGTCGGTTTGTTGATCACCAGTTTTACATACTGTGCATTGACCGGCGCAAACGCATCGTGTGTCTGCCCAGCCGTATTTTTTGTTACGCTCTTTACTTCTTCAAATGCCGCGCCGTCCTCACTTACATAAATGGCATAGGATTTTGTATTCATATCCGGGCTTTCTCCGCCGGCTTGTGCATGGTATACATCGACGGCGCTGACCGCCTGGACAGAGCCTAAGTCAATCGTAATCTCATGCGGCGCGCTGCCGGTTGCACACCATTTTTTCGTCTGGTCGCCGTCTACGGCAAATTCCGGCGCTTCGTTTTCATTTACGAAAGTATCTGCTTCTGTTGCCGCTCCCTGAGAAAGAAGTACCAGCCCGTCAGCAGCTTTTTTGGTAATAACGATATATTTTTCTGCTGAGGCGTCGGCGCTGCCGGAGCTGTTTTCCGCTTTTAACGCTGCCGGATAAACACCTTCCTGCGCATACGTTACCGACACGGTATCTCCTGTAGCGCTCTCTGTATCAGAACCTTCCAGCGTCCATGTCACCTTCTCCGTATTCGCGGAGCAAAGGCTTGTAAACGTAATCTTTTCGCCTGGCTTTGCCAGTGTGATATCTGCTGTAAATGCCGCTTTCGGCAGGCTGTTGTCCGGCCAGTCCATCGTCACGTCACTGCCTGTTCCTTCTTCCAGCATCAAATTCACCGGAATAACACGGAACGTAGACTTATTTGTCTCATCAGTACGAGGCAGTGTATTAATATAGAAGCTTTCCGTATTGGATACGCCAAGCAGCGACATCGTCTGATCCTGGTTCACCCGGTATACCTCATAATAATCTGCCTTTGCATCGGATTTCCATGCAAGGCGCACGCCCGCATACATGGCATCCTCGTCAAATTCACTGTCCAGCACCTGTACGTCACTGACTGCTGCCTTACTCATGGTATCCGGCTTAGCCATTGTAATATTTCCGAAGCGGAATTGCAAGCCGTTTACATCAGCAGAAGCTGTAAGACGGTAAGAAATCGTACGGATCGTCTTTCCTGCAAGCTCTGACGTATCATATGCAACTACCGTCCACGCTTCTCCTACCTTCTGGTCGCCTTCCAGTACAAGCTCTGATCCGTCATCCAGTGTCAGTACCGCATCCAGGGCAACCTCGCCGCCTTTCGACTTTGCCGCTGTGGTAAATACCATCCCCTCTTCTGCCGGAAGCTTTGCACTATAAAGCTTGATCTGTGAAGGTACGTCCTGTTTCATCGCGCCGCGCACAATCAGGCTGTTGCCGCCGTAATAAGCATCCCCTACGTCCAGGTCTGCCGTCAGGTTGTTGCCTTCCCCGTTTTCCAAAATATACCGGTACGTCGGCAGTACGTCCGAAACACTGCGGTTATTCCAGTCCAGCAGGCTGATCTGCTCGCCCTTTTTATAAAAACCATAACCGTTCCCGGTCGAAAAATTCGTTACAAACGGCAGCTTCGTAATCGCTGTACGCTCTGTAACATAAGCAGAAACGCCCTTCCATTTCGTATCGTCCGTCACTTCTGCGGCTGCGGAAGGATCACCTGCCGCGTTGACCCACATTCTGTTTTCCTGCTTCCAAAAATCCTGCACCGTTCCCGCTGAAAAATATGCCCAGCTCGGACAGTACAACCCAAGAGACGTATACGTGCCGCCCTCTGGATTTTCAAACAGGTTCCATTTAATCGGCGTATCGTAGCCATTACTCTGTACGTCCACGCCCGCGTACAGGTCGTACGGGCTGATTCCCTGTTTCTTGGCAAGCTTTGCGGAAGCCTTTAGCAGCTCCTTCTTTGCCAGCTTATCCTCTGTCCACCAGAAGTTTAAAAACATCTCGTCCGCGCCCTTGCTGTCATTACTCGTCAAATAAGCTGCGTTTTTCTTGGTCAGAGCATTCTGCCAGTCCATCTTGCCGTCCACCGTCATGGAATCATAGTATACAAGCTGCAAATCCGGCGCTTGTTCCTTATAATACGCAAGGAACTTCTGCATTTTTTTGGCATGTTCCTTTGTCAGCGGCTCTTCGTCTGTCCCTTCTGTCTCCTGGTTCATAAACCAGCCGTCAAATCCATAAGTCTGCGCCACTTTAATTAACTGATCCGCGACCGGAAAGCCGCCGTCTTTTTCCAGCAGAAGATCGTCCAGCCATTCCATTTTGCCGCCGTGCCCTGCCTGCGGCATAAAGACAGTTCCAATCACCGGTACGCCGTGCTTATGCCCCGCGTCTACAACGTCCGGGCTCGGCGCGACAATCAGCCCTTCTCCCGACGAGCCGCCCCAGTAGACAAGCGTATCAACATACTGCCAGTAGGAAAAGGTATTGGCGTTCATCTTGTTTAAGCCGTGCGGGGAATTGCCGCTTGTGCTGGCGTTCATAATCGAAACCGCCATTACCTTTGTGTCTTTATTTTGCGTCTGGTTGACGGTTTCCAGTTCCTCCACTGGTACACGGTCCGCGAGCGGTACGGTGCTTAGGTTAAATATGAGATCCTCGTCTTTGTCTGGATTCCATTCCAGGAGCTGGGATGGGAACCAGTAGGATGATTCTGGCTGGCGGTTCATGACGAGCTCTTTGTTGTTGTTTTCTTCGGTTGGGGTATAAGATGCGGATGTCTGTGGGGCAGAGGCTTCGCTGGGGGTTTGGTTCTCGGTGTCGGTTGTGGTGAGTTCGCCTTTGATGGCATCCGGTTCGGTGGTTTTTGGTTTGTTGCCGCACGCGGTGAAGGTGGTCAGCATTGCTGCGGTTAGGAGGATGCTGGCGAATGATTTTGGTTGGTATTTTATTTTCATAGTGGTGGTTCCTCTCTGATTTTTTTTGGGGAGTCCCAAAATGGGGGGGTGGAGTGGGTTGCGTTTTTGATTCAGGGACGCTGGGAGAGGGGAGTGGCACGCCCTGGCGGTGTCCGTTCCAGAAGGTTAAGAAGCCCTAAGCATCCTGCGTTTACGCTGTGGCACCGTCCGGGCGCGGCACCTAGTTCGCCCTGGCTTGCAGCCAGCAGCTAAAGGTGCCGCTTGGCTTCGCCCCTGCGTAATCGAGCAGGATGCTAAGGGCTTCTAAACCTTCTTCCAAAGGCACCGCCAGGGCGTGCCACTCCCCTCTCCCGGCTGTCTTTTCAAGCTTTGCAGTACTGCTTGCTGACCCGTGCCAGTGCAGTGCCAGGTAAAATTTTCGTGGCAATATTCTCGGTTCTGTTGTAGGCTTTGCGGGTCGGCTCCATTGACTTGAAATTATACGATGATGCAATGATGCAGATTGGACTGTGTAACGCTATAAACACTGTCTGGACACAAACCAATGTACAGTTTCACTGATGGAAAGCTATCACTTATTACATCGTCTTGACACAAAACCCGTGTTCCGTTTCACTGACGGAAAGCTATCACTTATTACACCGTCTTGACACAAAACCCGTGTTCCGTTTCACCGTCTAAAAGCCATCACAAATTAGAGCTTGCGATAACCAGCCGGAGGAAGGGGAGCGGGGCTGGCTTCCTGTGACTA
>CAMUPC010000115.1 GCA_947090545.1 uncultured Eubacterium sp.
AACGTAACCGCAGGATGCTTAGGGATTCTTAACCTTCTGGAACGGACGCCGCCAGAGCGTGCCAATCCCCTCTCCCGGCGTCCCCGTATGCGCAAAAATGCAACACTGTAGAGAACAAGGAGCACAGGCCCCTGTGCTCCCTCTTCATTCTACCGTCTATTTCCCAATAGAGGACTTATATACATCCATATCCTCCTGAATGGAAGCCTTCACCTCATCATACCCCGCAGCCTTAAGCTTCTCACGCATTTCATCAATCGCAGCCCTAGGATCATCATATTTCCCCCATGCAAGCTGCGGTACATATTCCGCTAATACGCTTGCCATCGCTGCCATCTGCGCTTCAATCTTATTTTTATCAATAATCAGTGATTCATACGGATAATCATAAGCGATCTTGTCATAAGCTGCGATCATATCGTCTGTGCCGTCCCACCAGTTGACATCGGCAAGCTCCAGGTCGTCGTTGCGCCCGCACCAGAAGTTTGCGGCAAGGTCGTCTGTACTCTTATCCCAGCCTTCTGGACGGTCCAGCTTGCCGTCGTCTGTTACGATGTAATCTGTGCCTTCGATGCCGTAGTTAATCAGGCGGTAGCATTCTTCGTCGTTGCGCAGCAGGTCATATACCATCAGTGCACGCTCCGGGTGCTTGGAGTTCATGCTGATTGCCGCTGCTCCGTGTGTTTTTAATGGCTTTGCTACGTTGTTGTTTTCCTGTCCCCAGTAATACATTTTTACGTCGGAGCCTTCTTGTTTTTTATCCATATTTGGCTTTACGGTTGTATAGTAGGTCTGGCTGTGGTGCTGGTCAGAGCCGGATGTGCCTGCATACATGCTCTCACGGGTATCGCCGTCATAATTTAAGATGTCCTCTCTCCATACGCCCAGCTCGTTCCATTTTTTCATCAGCTCGGCGTCCTCGTAGATCACGTCGCTTTCCATAAATGGAGAGGTTACTGTAAACGAATCGTCCTTGGAAGCTCCGTACCAGAACTCGTAATTGCCTACGTTCACGCCTGTAATCGTAACGTTGTCTGTTTTGGACAGCAGATAGCCCATAAATGGAAGCCCGCTGTTTTTCGTTGCGTCGAACGGGAAGCAGTCTTGCTTATTTTCTTTGATCCATGAAAAATAGGTGTCCAGGTCTTCAAACTTTGTGATATCCCCGTTTGGAAGCCCTGCTTCCGTAGCCCAGTCGCCGCGGTAGAACATCCCGTGGTTTACATACTGTGTGTAATGGTCCTCCGGGATAAAATAAATGTCTCCGTTGTATTTGCAGATTTCCCAGTCGTTGTCTGCGGACACCTGCTCATAGGTTTTTGGCGCATAGGTCTTTAGCATATCTTCTGTCAGCGGCATAAACGCGCCCTTCTGCGCATTTTCCCAGCCGTACAGCCAGTCGGTCGCCGTTGTGATAATATCCAGCTTGTCGTCGCCGCTTAGCAACTGGACATTGTACTGTGTCTGCCAGTCGGTCCATTCAATGTATGTCATCTCAAGCTCTGCGTTTACTTTTTCCGTCAGGATACCGTTCAGTTTTTCGAGCATCGCTTCCAGCCTGCCGTTTGACGGCTTATTGCCAAGTACAAGCATATTGATCACTTCGTGGCTGGAGGTGTCGATCCCGCCTTCGTCTGTGACGGACGAGGTGCCTGAGCCTTGCGTGTCTCCTTCGCTGCCGTTATTGCTGCCCGTGTTCTGGCTGTCTGTTTTCTCGCCGCCTCCTGAGCCGCAGGCTGCCATTGATAATGTCATTGCTGCGCATAAGCCTGCTGCCAGCATTCTTTTCATAAAATTGCTTTTCATATAAAATCCTCCTTTTCCTTTTCGTTGCTATGTATCATATTTTTATATAGATTCAGCCTTTGACTGCCCCTACTGTGATACCTGAGATAAAATATTTTTGTACAAACGGGTACAGGAATATAATCGGGCCTGTAGCCACGACTGCGGTCGCCATCTTAAGCGTATTCGACGGCAGGTCTGTATAAGTAACGTTTGCCCCTGCGACCGAGTTTTTCAGCGCGTTTGCTTCATTGATAATGCCATACAGATAATACTGAAGCGGTTTATAGGTTACGGAAGAGCCCAGGTACAGTGATGACTGGTACCATTCGTTCCAGTAGCCGAGCGCTAAGAACAGCCCGACCGTTGCCAGTGCCGGCTTTAGCATCGGCAGTATGAGCGAAAGGTAGATTTTAAAATCTCCTGCCCCGTCGATTTTGCCGGATTCTGTGATTTCGTACGGCACGGATTTGGCAAAGTTTTTCATCAGGATAATCAGCCACGGCGTCATCAGAAGCTGCAAAAATACCGCCATATAGCTTCCTTTTAAATGCAGGTAGCGGGACACCCAGATAAACGTCGGCGCCATGCCTGCGGAAAACAGTGTCGTAAAGTAGATAAAAAACGAAATCGCATTACGGAACGGAAAATCTTTTCTTTGCAGCGCATAGCCGGTCATGGATATGATAAACAGCCCGACCGCTGTGCCGCACAGGGTCATAATAACCGTTACTGCGTAAGAACCGAGGATCATTTTCGGATACCGGAACACCCATTTGTACGAGGACAGGGTAAATCCTTTTGGCAGCAAGCCAAAGCCTTCTTTCGCGATAATCGACTCATTGCTGAACGATGCGGATATAATGACCACAAACGGGATCAGGCAGATAATGGAAAAAAGGCCAATGCCAAGATAAGAAATGATTTTCATCGCCATTGTACTTTTTGTCAGCTTGATTTTATTCTTATTCATTGTCCTGCCTCCTTAGAATAATGCGTAATCCGGGTCAATCCGTTTTACGAGCCAGTTGCTGAACATTACGAGCGCAAACCCGAAAATGGACTGGTACAGCCCGACTGCCGATGAAGTTGCAAAGTTGTTCTGCGACATCATCGCCTTGTACACAAAGGTTTCAATAATTTCTGTCGTGGATACAAGCTGGGAATTGTTGCCGACCAGGTTCCAGAACAGCCCGAAATTGCCTTTCATAATGCCGCCTAACGCAAACAGCAGCAGGATAATAAACGTCGGCTTTAAGCTCGGCAGGATAATGTAGCGTATGCGCTGCCAGCTCGTAGCGCCGTCGACCTCCGCTGCTTCGATCATGCCGGAATCAATGCCGCAGATCGACGCGAAATAGACAACCGAGCCGTACCCTGTCGACTGCCACATCTGGCAGAACACGATAATAAACGGCCACAGCCCCGCCTGGCTGTAAATCTTGACCGGATCTCCTCCGGCGGATTTGATGATCGAGTTCAGTACGCCTGTATCGTAGTTCAGGATATTGAACGCAATCGCGCCGATTAATACGACCGAGACAAAATACGGCAGAAACATCATCGTCTGGGATACTTTTTTGAAATATTTGTTTCGGATCTCATTGAGCATAATTGCCAGCGTAACTTGCAGGATATTGCCAAAGACGATAAATACCAGGTTATACAAAATCGTATTTTTCGTCAGCAGCCAAAGCTGCCCGGACTGGATCAAAAATTCAAAATTTTTGAATCCTACAAACGGGCTTCCGAAAATCCCGTCACGGAAATTGTAATTTGTAAAAGCGATATAGACGCCCGGAAGCGGGCAGTAGCAGAATACGATAAAAAAGATCACCGCCGGAAGGCACATTAAAAGCAGCGTCCTGCTGTCTATCAGCTTTTTTACAAATGGCTTTGTCATCCGTTTTTGTTGCATAACTTTCTCCTCCTTTTTTATTTGCAGCAAAAAAATCTTTTATGATGCGCTTTTTTGTATCTGACAAGCACATCATAAAAGATTTCGGTGATTTTATACATGAAATCATTTTGAAATTTTGGTAATATTTTTGATTTTACGTCATTTTGTAATATTTTCACAAATTTTTACGGTATTTACTGGGCGAAATGCCTACAACCTTTTTGAACACCTTTGTAAAGTAAAAATAATCATGGTATCCTGAGCGTTCCGCCACTGTATCAATCGAAAGGCACGGATCGGCAAGCAGCTCTTTTGCCTTTTGGATTCTTTTGCACATGACATATTCAGAAAAGGACAGCCCCAGCTCTTCTTTTACAAGGGCGCTGACATATCCGGTGCTGAACCCGTATTTTTCCGCCAGCTCAGACAAGGAGATGTTTTCGGTATAGCCTTCCTGTATTTCCTTGACAATCTTTTTCACCGTCGTAGGGCTTGCCGGCTCAGCCGGTTCCTGCTCCAAAAGGACGCCGCGTTCTTTTAAAAACAGTGCATCCAGGCTGTCCAGCAGCCCGTTCAGCTTTTCCTGCTCTACAGGCTTTAGCAGGTAGCCGTATGCGTGCATCTCCAGCGCCCTCCTCGCATACTCAAACTCTGCATAGCCGCTGACAATGACCACCTTGGTATCCGGTGCCCGTTCATTCAGCTTTGCCAACAGCTCCAGCCCGTCCATCCCCGGCATACGGATATCCGTAAACAGCACGTCCGGGCGCTTTTCCTCCACTGCTTCCAGCGTAGTCACGCCGTTATATGCCTCTCCTGCCACGCAAAACGGCCTCCCTGCTTTTTCAATCAGCTTTTTTAAGCCAATCGTAACCCATCTCTCGTCATCCGCCAAAAAAACCTTATACATGTGTTCACCCCTGCATCTTTTCATCCTCCGGCAAGTGGTCAGGGATCTGCATTGTAATCCTCGTCCCTTCCCCCTTCCTGCTCTCGATGTGAAATACGACGTCGTCTCCATAAAACAAGTGCAGCCTCTGGTAAATGTTGGCAAGCCCAATCCCTTTTTTGTCCGCCCCTTCCGGCTGGCTGGCAAGCGAATCCAAAACCCGCCGCAGCGTCTCTTGATCCATTCCGCAGCCGTCGTCCTCTACCCGGACAAGCAGGTGCCCTTCCTCTTGTTTTTGGATCTGCACAAGGACTTCCCCGTCTCCCATCTTCTGCTCCAGCCCATGAAAGACTGCATTTTCCACAAGCGGCTGCAAAAGCAGCTTGATCACCTTTTTCGATAAAAGCTCCGGTGCCGCCTCCACAGTAATCTCGATCTTGCCCATAAAACGATAGTCAATAATCGTAGCATATTCCCGGATATATTTTACCTCGTCCTCAACTGTCACCATATTGTCCGCCTTGACCGCAAAGCGGAACACATTCGACAGCGCCATCGTAATCTCGGCAATCTCTTCTACATCATAATACAGCGCCATCGCACGAATGCATTCAAACGTATTGTACAGAAAATGCGGATTGATCTGGTTGCGGTAGGCAAGCACCTGTAGCTCCTTGCGTGCCAGTTGTTCCTCGTACATCTGCTTCTGGGACGCCTGGACCTTCCGGTTTGCCTGCCAGATGTCATCCATCATCTTGTCCAGGCTTCGGATCACCCTGCCGATCTCATCCCTGCGCTTTGCCCACATACGCTCCCACGGATGCCCGGCAAGCCGCCTGATAAACGCGTCCACACACTGGATCGGGTAGATCATCCTGCGGTAAAAAAAGAACACAAGCATCCCCAGCATCCCGAATGCAAGCAGGTACGTAACCGACAATATGCGGATCATGCCGTTATTTTCCTGGTACAGCTCGTTTTCAGGAATCCGGTTTAAGGCGCTCCAGCCCCCGATCGGCAGCGGGCGCTCCTGCACATAATAGCCCGTATCCTCCCTGCGCAGCCGGGACACCATATACCGCACATCCGGCTGCACATTCGACGCGATAATCCGCCGGTTCTGGTCCGTAAGATAGATCTGTGAATGCTCCGTAACCTCCACGCCTTCCACCGCTTCGTTAAAATAATCCGTTTTCATCAAAAAAACGCACATGCCAAGCTGCGTCCCATACTGCGGGCTGTCCAGGTCATAAATCGGAAAATAAATAAAGTAATAATTTCGCTCATCCACACCGATCGTAAACAAACTGCTGAATTCCATTTTCTCATGCAGCACGGGCAGTGGGCTGCGGCTTCCGGTATCCGCGTCTGTCCCTGCAACCAGCGCTGGCTGCGTATCATACAGGTAAATGCCCGTGATATCCGTTTCCAGCAGCATAATATTGCTGAAAACGGCGTCCATATCCGCCGCCGCCACAATCCGCTGCCGATAGTCCATCTTAAGATGCGACAGCGTCGTCGGCGAATAGGCAAGCGAGGTTCCAATATGCTCCATCGTACTGTAAAACTCAGATGCTTTCGCTTCAATCTGAATCAATGTCTGTTCGTTCCGCTGGAGCGTGTGCTCCTTTCCCATCCTGCGCATATAAGAATACGTCATCATATATGCCGCAGCCATCATAGCCGCAATCACAGCTACCATCACAAACATCTGCCCAAGCAGTGTATCCTTAAGCTTTCGTCTCATATCCATCCCGCCCGGTTTATCCGCCATCTTTCAGCGTTAGCGTTTTGCAGTTTTCCTTATAATACGTATTCTTTTCCCTGTCAACGATCTGAATGCCCCTCTTTTCCATCCCCTGAACCAAGCGCTCATACCTTTGCTCGAACTCTTCCTCGTCTTTTGCCAGGACTACCTCCGGTACTGCCTGCTCCGCCCAGGCATTGATGTCGTTTTCCTTTCTGCCCAGCCAGCTTTGCGCAGAAATCTGCCCGGTAAAGTCAAACGGGGCACTGTCATAAATAACCGTATGCGCGTCCCTGCCGTAAGCCATGCGTGCCTGATCCTCCAGCTCTTCCTGGCTGCCTTTTTCCGGCTCCTTTAACACGCTGCGCGACCATGCCGCATTGTTGAACATCCACCACGCCCCGATCCCGGTCTTGGTATACCAGTCCTCCAGCCTGCGCTGTTCTCTTGTCCGCACGATCAGCCCCTGACCGTCACACGTATAATGCTCTCCTTCATACCCATACATCCACAGCTTCATGCCCTCGTCGCTTGTCATGTAATCGAGAAAAGCAGCCGTTTTCTCCGGGCAGGCACAGTCTTTTGCCACAAACGTGGAAATCCAGCCCCTGTTGGCGCCGCTGCTTTTGCCAAGCACAGGCGCGGACCCGTCCGGTGAGAGCACCGCTCCTGAAGAAATCCAGTCCCTGCCTGTAAATGCCGCGTTCGCGATATTCCCGATAAAACAAAGCACCCGCCCGCTGGCAATCTCCTCTTTCACTTTCTCATTGGAGATTACCAGCGTATCCGACGGGCAGTAGCCCTTTGCAACCGCGTCCTGCATAAACCGCAGCGCCTGCTTTGCCTGCGGCGACAGGCGGATATCCCGGTAGCTGCCCTGCTCATCCAAAGGCATCGCGCCAAACGTCTGCATCAAAAAGCCCAGCGCCGTATCCTGGTAGCTGCTCCCATCCATCAAAAGCGGGACCACCTGCCTGCCTGAGACCAGCAAGCCGCTCTTTGCTGCCTTTTGCAGCGCTGCCTGCACCTGCCGCAGCGTGTGAAGCTTCGTCTGGTCAATGCCAAGCCTTTTTAACAGCTTTTTATTCCAGATAATGGCATAGTTATAGTTATATTTGACATATTGCCCGTAATAATCAGAGCCAGGCTTCCAGATCGTCCTTGCCTGCGCAGAATCCAGATGCGAGGGGTATGCATACCAGGCGCCGTCCCGCTTGATCAGCTCCTGTTTTACATCCTGCGGAAACTCCGTCAGCAAATGAGACTGCTTACCGTATTTCGACAAAAACTCTTCCAGGTTCCATACCTTGCCAGACGTCACAAGCTGGCGGATCACCGTTTCATCTGTGACCGAGATCAAATCCGGCAGCTCGTCGTTTAAAAGCATCAGGCTGAGCCTGCGGTCTGCATCCTGTTCCGGTACGGTGACATCCAGGGCAATTCCGGTCCTGCGCGTAATATCGCCTGTAATCGTATCCGGCTCCACGCCCCATCCCGGCGGCTTCCAAAACTCCACGTCACAGTACAGCAAAATCCGTTCGTAACAATCTGTTTTTACCCCCCCCCGTGGATTTTTGGCGCCCTGTTCCTGTAATGACAGACTGCACATTCCACACAGCAGCAGGCACAGGCAGAGCGCCTGTATCTGCTTGCGGCACCTGCCAGGCGCGGGCTTTTTACACATTCGCTTTCTCATTGTCAGGACAAGCCTGCGTACGTTTTGGAAACCACATCTATCGCATCCAGCTCTTCCTGCGTAAACGGAGCGCTCTCCAGTACTTTTAAATTATCCAGGATCTGCTGCGGCTTAGAAGCGCCAACCAGCACGCTTGTCACTGCCCCATCCCTGAGCACCCATTTTAACGCCATGCTCGCCAGTGTCTCGCCCCTGCGTGCCGCAATGCTGTGAAGCGTACGGATACATTCGGTTTTTTCCGGTGTGAGCTGCTCCTTTTTCAAAAACCTTCCGTCTGTGTTGATTCTGCTGTCCGCCGGAACGCCGTCCAGGTAACGTCCGGTCAGTATGCCCTGTGCCAGCGGGCTGAACGCGATTATCCCTTTCCCGTTTTTTACTGCCGCTGCTTTTAAGCCATTATTTTCAATTGTACGGTTGACGATATTGTACGAATTCTGATTGATGATAAACGGGCATCCGAGCCGGTCAAGAATCCGGCACGCCCGCTCCATCGTCTCCCCGTCATAATTGGACAGCCCCGCGTACAAGGCTTTCCCGCTTATTACAGCCTGGTGCAGCGCTCCCATCGTCTCCTCCAGCGGCGTAGACGGGTCCATACGGTGGTGATAAAAAATATCCACATAAGACAGCCCCAGCCTTTGCAGGCTCTGGTCCAGGCTTGCCAGCAGGTACTTTCTGCTGCCGCCGTCGCCGTAAGGCCCCGCCCACATATCATATCCCGCCTTTGTACTGATAATCAGTTCGTCCCGGTACGCAGAAAATTCCTCTTTCAAAATCGTCCCAAAGTGCATCTCCGCGCTGCCGTACGGCGGCCCGTAATTATTCGCAAGGTCAAAATGTGTGATCCCATGGTCAAAAGCCGTAAAGCACATCCGCTTCATATTCTCATAATTTCCGGTATCCCCAAAATTATGCCACAAACCAAGCGATACTTTCGGCAGCTTTAAGCCGCTGTCGCCGCAGCGGTTGTATTCCATAGCTGCGTATCTGTTTTCCTCTGGTAGATACATCTTCTTCATCCTGCTTGTGCTACTCCTTTTCTTTTCATCGCTTTTTTTCGCTTTTTTTATTTCGCTCTGATTGTTTGAAGGAAGCCGGAGCTTATTCGATGTCTGCCGCTGCCTTAAGCCCGCTGCCTGCCGGATCGGTATAAAATTCCACCCGAATCGGCCCCTGCCCTGTCCGCTTAATATAAGCCAGCAGCTTTCCGCCGTGTGTTTTTCTCTCACTCTGCGTATACGGCGTATCATCGCTCAGGTCCCCGTTTTCCAGCCCTGCAAGCATCCCAGCTCCCTGTACTTTAGTATATACGATTTCATCCGTATCCGCCATATGATTTTTTTGATCTGTCAGCTTTATCTCGATCTGGTAAAGATAGCCCGGCACATCTGTCCTCTCCCTTTTCCCGTCTCCGGCATCTGGCGTCCCCGCTTCCCAGAGCCTGACAGCAAGCGCTGCCGCTTTGCCGGAAGATACAAGCACTGCGCTTTTGCATTCGCTGCCGTTTTCATCATACCCTTTTGCCACAAGCTCTCCTGGCTCAAACGCTGTGACAACATGATACGCACCGTCCTCCTCATATACATCGCCGTCCATCTGTTTTCCGTTTACAAACAGGCAAAAGCGCGGCAGGTTCGTATAGCATGACACGCGTACCAGCTCCCCTGGCTGATAATTCCAGAACGGTGCGCCAGGCGCCTTTTTCGCATCCTCCGCAGGCGCCGTCGCCAGCGCAAGCACCGGTTCCTCTTTCCAAAAAGACGCCCTGCGGTAATACTGCATTTTCGCAAACCCGGCACAGTCAAGCAGCCCAGCCGGGGAACCATGTACCGGCCAGCCGGACGCTTCTCCCAGATAATCAATGCCTGTCCATAAAAACTGCCCGCTGATATAGTCATTCATGTTCACCGCCTGCCATGCCTCATAGCTGTGCCCGTTTTCACTTCCCAGAAACGGAACCTCCTGAAAACGGCAGTGGTCCTGTGCATAAAGATGCTCCTTATAATTATACCCAGCTACATCAAGCGCCTGAAAAATCCCCAGCTTCGCAGACAGCTCCGGGTATGCCAGCGCCATCGTAACCGGGCGGCTGCCGTCCTCCTCGCGTACAATCCGCGCTAACTCCTGCGCGATAGCAACCATGCGCTCGGCATTTGGCTTGTTCGGGTCATACTCGCGTTCTGCCGCCGGCTTATTCGCATCATTATTGCCTGTCATCGTAAGGAAATCCGGGTGGCAGTACGGATCGTTCGGATAATCAATCTCATTTCCGATGCTCCATAAGATCACAGACGGATGCTTCCTGTCACGCCGTACCATCGCACGCAGGTCCCTGTCATGCCATTCCGGGAAATCCTCAGCATACCCCTGGTGCTTCGGCGGATAGATATTATGCCCCGTCGACCATTTATTTTTCGCATTTTCCCACTCATCAAACGCTTCATCCATCACAAGAAATCCAAGCCTGTCACAAAGCGCATACAGCTCCGGCATATGCGGATTGTGGCTGCACCGCACCGCATTGCAGCCGCACTGCTTTAGCGTCTCAAGCCTCCTGTGCCAGACCTCCTGCGTCACCGCCGCTCCAAGGCATCCCGCATCGTGATGGACACATACGCCCTTGATCTTCATCGGAAAACCGTTCAAAGAAAAACCGTGCGCCGCGTCAAACCGAACCGTACGGATGCCTGTCTCCTGCTCCTGCGCAAGATACCGGCTGCCGTCCTGCGCCCTGTAATAGCTGCGCATCCGATACAATACAGGATGCTCCGGGCTCCACAGCCGCGGATGTACAAGCTTTGCCTCCCACAAAAAAGTACGGCTTTCCTTCGCCGGCACCTCCGCCGTCTGCACCAGATGCAGCACGCCCGGCACCTCCGGCGTCTCCAGATCCGTTTCCACCTGAATCCGGCAGTCCTGATCAGACTCATTGCATACCTCATGATGAATCTGCAAAACCGCCTCATCCTCGCCCAACGCCTTTGTTATCAAATACACGCCATCCTCCGCTGGATGCACCCATTCCTGCGCCCGAAGCGCCACCTTGCGCACAATCCCGCTTCCGGTAAACCAGCGTGAATCCGCAAGATCAGGATGGGACACCTTAACGCTGACGACATTATCTTCCTCTGCAAAATACACCAGCTTTGAGATATCATAAGAAAATCCGGTATATCCATACGGATGCTTGCCAAGATAATAGCTGTTGCACCATACCTGGCTGTTTTTATACACTCCGTCGAATACCAGGCTAAGCTGTTTTCCCTGTAATTCTTCCGGCACTTTAAAATGCAGCCGGTACCATCCCACGCCGCCCGCCAGATAGCCGGTGCCGCTGGAATACTGCTCGGAAAACGGCTGCTCCACCGACCAGTCGTGCGGCACAAGCACTTCCCGAAAAGTGCTGTCGTCCATCCCTTTGTACCAGGCGTTTTCACAATCGCCTAAATAAAACTTCCATCCGCTTGTTAAGACCTGTTCCTGCTGATTCATCTGATTTTACTTTCCTCCGTTTTGTGGTGCTTTGCATGTTGCTTTGCTCTTTGTGTTGTTCTGGTGTAAAGTATAATCAATTTGAACCTGTGAATGCAATGGATAATTCCGGCTTTTCTTGTATTTTAGCGGTTATGCGGGTGAGGGGGTGGAGGGGGTGGCTGAGAGGACGCTGGAGGAAGGGGCGCGGGGCTTGCTTCCTGTTCCGATTCCAAAATGTAAGGAGCCCTAAGCATCCTGCGGAACGCTGTGGCACCGTCCGGGCGCGGCACCTAGTTCGC
>CAMUPC010000116.1 GCA_947090545.1 uncultured Eubacterium sp.
GCTGCTGGCTGCAAGCCAGGGCGAACTAGGTGCCGCGCCCGGACGGTGCCACAGCGTCCCGCAGGATGCTTAGGGATTCTTAACCTTCTGGAACGGGCGCAGCCAGGGCGTGCCAATCCCCTCTCCCAGCGTCCTGGTATGCAAAAAACTGTATGCAGACATCCATACACATATACAGATATCCACATACAGCCTCCATATTTTTCCCTATGTTAAAAGCCTACCGCAAATGATCAACTGCCGCCCGTTCAATTGGCAGCCCTGCCGTATATACTTCCAAAAATTCATCAAATCCCTTCACATCCGCAGGATCTGGCTCCATCTTCGTGCCTTCCTGTCCCGCAAATACCTTGTTATTCAGGTAATCATCCAAACTTTCCCCGTCAGCCTTATTGACCATATAAGACGCCAGCAACGCGATGCCCCAAGCGCCGCCTTCTCCGGCTGTCTCCATTACAAATACAGGCGCGTCAATCGCTGCGGCAAGAATGCTCTGCCCAACGCCCTTTGTCTTAAACAGCCCGCCGTGCCCTAGCATCTTGTCTACCTTTACGCCCTCTTCCTTCAGCATCAGGTTCAGCCCTGTCTTAAGTACGCTTAAAGAAGCCATCAGATGAACGCGCATAAAGTTGGCGAGATTAAAATGGCTGTCTGGCTTGCGTACGAACAATGGGCGCCCGGCTTCAAAGTTGGTAACATGCTCGCCTGAAAAATAGTTGTAGGCAAGCAGCCCGCCGCAGTCCTTGTCCCCTTCCAGCGCTTTGTTGTAAAGTGTCCCGAACAACTGGTTCATATCGACAGACATCCCGAAGCTTTCTGCAAATTCCTTAAATAAATTCACCCATGCATTCAAATCTGACGTACAGTTGTTGCAGTGCACCATTCCGACCAGGTTGCCCGTTGGCGTTGTAACAAGGTCGATTTCCTCATATACCTTGGACAGCTCTTTCTCCATCACGACCATGCCAAAGACAGAGGTGCCTGCTGACACATTGCCTGTCCGAACAGCCACGCTGTTTGTAGCCACCATGCCTGTTCCGGCATCGCCTTCCGGCGGGCAGACCGGAACTCCAGCCTGTAGCCTGCCGGATACATCCAGACGTTTTGCACCTTCTTCTGTTAATGTACCAGCCGCTTCGCCTGCGGAAAGCACCTTTGGCAGAATGTCCCGCAGCTTCCACGGGAATCCCTTTGACGCAACCCGCTCGTCGAACTGGCCTATCATGCGCTGGTTAAAATCACATGCCGCAATATCGATTGGGAACATCCCGGACGCTTCCCCTACGCCAAGCACCTTTTGCCCGGTAAGCTGCCAGTGTATGTAGCCTGCAAGCGTCACAAGATAATCAATCTTTGACACATGCTCCTCGCCGTTTAAAACTGCCTGGTCCAGATGCGCGATGCTCCATCTCTGTGGAATATGGTACTGGAACAGTTCCGTGAGCTGCTCGCTCGCCTGTTCGGTAATCGTATTTCTCCATGTACGGAACGGTACGAGCAGCTCCCCTGCTTTATCAAACACCATATATCCATGCATCATGGCAGAAAACCCGATCGCCGCAAGCTTCGTCACTTCGACGCCGTACTGCGCTTTGACATCCTCTGTCATCTTTGTATAGCTGTCTGCCAACCCCGTCCAGATATCGTCCAGCGTATATGTCCAGATCCCGTCCTCCAGACGGTTTTCCCAGTCATGCGCACCGGATGCGATCGGCGTATTATCCTCCCCAATCAGGACTGCTTTGATTCTTGTGGAACCAAACTCGATGCCCAGGACAGCTTTTCCGTTCACGATTGTTTCTTTGTAATTGTTCATTATGTACCTCCCAATATGTTTTGATATCTTTATACTACTCTTTTTTTGGTCATTTGTCATTATAAAGAAGGAAATTTTTTTAAAAAAATGTATAATATTTTACAGAAAAGTAAACAACAGCCAGACCCGGAGTTGTATATTGCCAGGTCTGGCTTGTATCATTTCTTATTTTACTTTTATTCTCATGCTGACTGTCTTTGAATTGCCATTTTTCAATAATACCTTTGCTTTTACAACAGCCGTTCCAGCTTTTTTCCCTTTCACCACCCCTTTTTTTGTCACAGACGCTATGGATTTATCAGAAACCGTATATGTAATGGATTTTACATTGTCCATATTAAGTGTATTCTTCAATGCCATTTTGACTGTTTTTGATTTTTTTATTGTTTTTGACTTCTGTTTTGTCTGTACCAACCGCAAAATCTTGCTGGAGATCTTATTCATGCGGGAACTATCCATCAGCTCATACACTTTGTTTCCCTTTACCGAGCATACTACATTCCCATTTTCAGACACGTGATAGGTTTTGGCATCCACCAGCACATATTCTCCGTTCGTCAGCTTCCGTGCCAGTTTAAGCAGGTTTCCAGCTTTCAGGTCATCGGTATTTACCATTACTTCATACAAACGGGAACCGTTTTCTTTTTTGGCTGTCAAAGCCACTTGCAATCCACTTGTACCAGCCTCCTGTATGATTCTGCTGATCATGCTGTGATCAATGATAACCCTGCCTGCTCCAGAAGATGCCTGCTTCAAAGCTATTTTTGCTACCGCATTTTTAACCTTTTCATTTTGATCTCTTGCCACATTGACAATAACGGAAGCATACGGACTGTCTGCATCAACCGACAAGATGCTTTCTGTATCAGATCCCATGGTGAATCCTTTTTCATCTTTATTTACGATTTTTGTAATCCTTGTTTCACTGCCGTCTGCATGTTTGATTTTGCTTGTCGTCGTCTCCGTCTTTGTTCCATTGATGTTCACCAGCACCTTTGTCTCTGATGTCTCCACCTGATCCCCTGAGACCGACGGTACATCTGACGTATCTGCCCCGCCCGGAGCAGTTGGCGTACCAGGCCTATCCGATGCGTCTGGCGTACCTGATGTACCTGGCTTGCCCGGCGTACTTGGATTGCTTGGCGTATTTGGATAATATGGTGTACTTGGATAATATGGCGTACTCGGTGTACTTGGATTGCTTGGTGTACTCGGCGTATTCG
This sequence comes from uncultured Eubacterium sp., assembly GCA_947090545.1. GTDB lineage: Bacteria > Bacillota > Clostridia > Lachnospirales > Lachnospiraceae > Eubacterium_J. The sequence goes on from CAMUPC010000116.1 coordinate 3,040, forward strand.
GTGTACTCGGTGTACTTGGTGTGCCCGGCGTATTCGGCGTATTCGGTGTACTTGGTGTGCCTGGCGTACTCGGTGTATTTGGTGTGTCTGGTGTACCCGGCGTATTTGGTACATCTGGCACAGACGGCTCATTTGGAGTATCCGGGTTGTCTGGATTATCTGGTTTGTCTGGATTATCTGGATTATCTGGTTCTTCTGGATTATCTGGGTTGTCCGGGTTGTCTGGATTATCCGGCTTATCTGGTTCTTCTGGATTATCTGGGTTGTCTGGATTATCCGGCTTATCTGGTTCTTCCGGCTTATCTGGTTGATCCGGTTGTTCTGGTTGATCTGGTTTGTCTGAACCATTCTTTAAAATCGTCAATTTACCTGCAATATAGTCCGGTTCGTAATTGCTGTCGCTAAACCCAAAGACTTTAATTCCATAGGTGCCTGCATTACTGCTATCTGGTACCACTTCCTTGCCACTGTCATCTGTATACGCCAGTTTCAAGGTTTTTGTTACCGGGCTCTCAGCCAGTTCTCCTTCTATTGTATAATCCCTGTTTTTTTCAGGATTCTCCAGGGAAGGTATGCGGTCGCCTACCTGGATGCTTTTATCGATTGCCTGTATTGTAACTGTTTTCTTCAAAATGCGAAATTCGACAGTTACCTTTTGGGATGGCTGATAGCATCCTTTGATATCCTCTGGCGCTTCTATAAAAATTGTATAAGAGCCTGCATTTACAGGAAGCCCGTCGATGATTTCTCCGCTTTCGGCTTTTTTATAGGAATAGCTGAGCGTTCCACGGTATTCCTCTGGAAGCTTGATCTGAATATCTGCCGCTGTCTTTCCCGCTTCGATCGTTTTTCCATCATACTCCGCTTCTGTTCCTTCTGCTTTGATCATTGGCACCGTATAAACGCGGATCGTCTTTTCCACAGTGGCTTGATTTCCCGCACAATCTGTTACAACCACGGAAAGCGTGTGCATTCCTCGGGTATCAATTACGATGCGTTCTCCGTCAGCCAGCTTTCCTCCATCTTTCTGGTCCAGCTCGTAGCTGCCGCTCTTGTATCCAGAACCGTCTTCTGTGATCCGAACTGTGTATGTCACCTTCTCATCATATGCATCACTGCTGCCAATGCTGTCCTGATATGCTGTCCCTTCTGCCTCTAACTGAATTTTTGGCGCGATATTATCATGCATGATCCCGCCGGATGACAAATACGCCGTATTTCCAGCCTGGTCTGTTAATTTTGCATATACAATATTTTTGCTGTTTGCCAAAAGCTGCGCCCCCAAACGGTATTGCTGCCACTCTGACGTAAGCTGCGCCAATTCATTTTTCGTATAGATTTTTTCCGAAATCAGGTATTCGATCGCTGCCATACCGGAAAGCTTATCATCGCCTGTGATCTGGATCAATGCATCTTTCGTATACCAATTAAAAGAAATCGCATCCTGTAGCCGGTCCCACGTATTGCCTCCCACTTCTATCACACCTGTAGGCTGTGTCTTGTCAATCTTCACTGTAATCTGCTTTTTGTCAGAAAGATAGCTCGACGTTTTCTGCTTCAGATAGTAAGTATAGTCCAAAACACCTTCCTGATCTGCATCCACAACAAGCGCATCCTTCCATTCGTTCCTGTCTGCGGATATCAGATATCCTTCCGGCGCAAGGATCTTTACATCCGACTGATACCAGCCGTCTGTACCCTGCCCGGTTCCTGACACAGAAGCTTCTGGAAAATCTGTTTTTGCATGAATATTGATCTGAATTTCCAGCAAAGCACTTTTGTAATTTTCACTTGCTTCCACTGTGACTGCGAGTGTATAGGTACCCACCTCGCTCGGCGCCCCGGACAATACATTCGATGGATCTGCCTGGCTGCCTCGGTACCATTGGCATGTATAACGGATCTTTTGCGTATCCCGGTTTGTCTGAATCTGATTTTCCAAAGGCTCCTGAATCGGCATCCCGTTGTACAGATAAGCCCTTTGGTAATCATCTGTAATCGTAACCACTGTTTCCGCCCGTTGTACCGTAATTGCAACCATGCCCTTCACCACATCATAGGTATCTATATCATTCGGTGTAAAAATCCACTCTGCGTTTTTCACATCCACAGCAGGCTTTTGCCCTGGTTCCGTAAAATCCAGCTTGCCCGCTACTTCTGTCCCACTCTCACTGTCGACAAATTTACATGGCGCAAATGTAAGCGAAGATAATAACTGTCCATATGTAAGCTGATCTTTTGTTAATGTTACCTCTCCATTCTCAGGCTTCACTTTCCGCTTACCTGTCAATTCAATTGTAAGCGTATAGACAGACGGTTCATAATACTCTGACTGAACGGTCACTGTAATAACGGCACGGCTTCCGGCTTTTTGCGCCGCTGCGACAGTATAGCGAAGTATCCCGTCCTCACCTGCTTCCACTGACGCCAGAATGCTGTCTGTATCCTCTGTAACCGCTGCCTTATATACCGCTGTACCCATATCATCCGCCAGCAACTCGGCAACGTTTACACGAACCTCTCCATTGCTTCCCGCAGAAAAAATATAACTCTTTTTCTCTGCTTTCGAGATGGCTGGTTTTTTTCGTATGGTAAACGTACCTACAGCCAAGTGATCAATCTGTTCTATATTACGATTTCCATTGATCGATACAGCAACCGTATAGACGCCTGGTTCTGTTGGAACCATATCCGAAAACGCTGTTTCACCGTCTTTTTGATATGTTACCGAAACATCTTTCAGGTTCTGAAATCTGGTACAGGAGACTTCTGCCGGATGTGGCTGTCCATCATACACAACCTCGCCATTCGTTCCAGGAAGCACTGCCTGGAAATCCTCGGCACTGAGCACTGCCTTTTTTATGGTAACCTTTAACCTGGTTTCCGCTTTTTTTGCACCGCTGACAACCTGTATATGCAACGTATAAATACCTGCATCCTCCGGCATATCCGCATCTAATCGGGTTTGTTCATCCAGGTTCTGGCTCTCATCCGTCTGATCGCCGCTGTACCAGGCAAACTGCCAGTCTGCGCCTGTATCCTGAATGGTTGTGTTGAAGTTTGAATTTGTTGGTTTTGGAATAGTGTCACCGTAAGTATATGCCGTTTCGTAGCCGCCGTCTTGTTTGTTGGAAACGGTTGGTGCCGGGGATGGGGTGCGGTCTACGGTGTATGCCTTGATGCGGAGATTTCCAGTAGTATTCATGTCTACCCATAACGGTCCTGCATTCCTAAAGCTTTCACCAGCTTTTGCCTCTACATCCGAATAGAGCCAGCTTATTTGCCCTTTTTTATCTACAGCCAAGCAGCTTTCTTCTGGATTATTTTTATCCGTATATGTTACAACTACAGAAAAAGTATCCCCTGTTGCAAGATCTATCTCCTGATCCAGCTTTACAGTATGATATCCTTGAAATGTCTGTACTCCTGACTTTGTGCCCATTCGTTCACCAGAACATGGATTATTATCCTTCTTTAAATTCTTATAAATATCTATCGTATATGCATAATTTTCTTTCGTATAAATAGCAACGGCTTTTAATGTCTCATCCTTTTGTGCAGTAAATACATTTGCCCCCTGTATCCCGGTTCCGGTTCCTCCTGATGTAACCTTTAGCGAAGTATCCAAAACCCCTCCATCGTATTGATAATTATGGTCATAGTAATCTTCGTCCCCTTTTACTGTTGTCCTTAATGCATAAGCCAGTTCATCAATCGTCGCATCTTTATAAGAAATCCAGAAGTATCCCTGGTCTGCCCAATCTCCCCAGCTATTCCTTACTAACCATGCACCTTTTTCTGTCGGCTGCTTGCCTGTCTGAAAATTCGTAATAGGAAATTCATCATCCCATCCTACAACTGCCACCGAATGATTAGTTCTCTGTTTGATATCGTTGTAATAAGCATATGTATCTGCATTATAGTAGTCAGAATGCGGTTTTCCATTGACCGAAGTTGTCTGCCCATCATGATAATAGGAAATACCAACTGCGCCATATTCCATAATCATTTGTTTCATTACATCAGAATCCGCTGTATTGATCGCATAAACATCTTGTACATGTGCTATATCTTTATTGACCGCATAGGAATCATCTAAAAACGCCTGCGCCCGCTTTGATTCCAAAATTGAATAGGACGCATCGGGGTATTCAGATTCTGATACTGTCCCTACCCAGTCCATTAGCATAAATTGCGTACAAGAAGTATTTCCCCCATTCATATACCATGTCGGCGACAGTTCCGTACCAGAAGAACCAAGAATGGTGTGAAAATTATCATTTGTACAAAGCCCAAGTGGATCTGTCCAGTCATGATTCATAAAAAACACAGTCTGAAACTCTGACATATTATCCCGATTTCCTGTCAGCTTTCCACTTTTCCATAAACCCATTTCTACCATAGACATCGCGCTATGCGCCCAGCAAGAACCCAGTTCTCCCTGGTCTCTTACCGCTGGAATGCCAGCCCGCCCTCTGGGATCATATTTTGCCGCCAGGCTGCTGCCTTCACTGATCGCATTCGCCTCGTCCTTCGGCAGATCATCCTGATACTCAGAAATACTAATTGGCGGTTCTTCCTCAATATCCTGATAATTGTTCACCATCCTGCTGGCAATTTCAAGATCTCTCAGCGCCTTTGCTTCCTGCGTAACTGTACTATTGGAAGAAACAGGCTTTGCAAACACCGCTGTTCCCCCTGCCTGCCACACAAACGAAACCGTTAATGCGGCTGTCATGCCAAGAGCCAATAACTGTTTTTTGAAATTTTTCATGGTACTCCTCCCTTCGTTTTTGTATAGCATATTGTATGCCAAATATAGGCAATTTTCTCTAGTATACGCTTACCCCCCCCCCCCCCTTGTCAATTATTGCCTTCATTTATCTTCACACACAACAGTAGCCGAAGAATTTAATGATCAGAAGTACCTGTTAAAGATCATTATCTTATATCTATCCCATAGGATGCACACAAATAACGCTTGCACGGCAAAATACGGCGCAGACGCGTAAGCGAACAATATTCTAAGATATGTCGCAGGATGTTTAGGACTCCTTGCATTTTGGATATGAATAGGAACAGAAAACCAGCCCCGCTTCCCCTTCCTCCAACGTCTCTGTATACACAAAACGCAACACTTGACAAACAAGTCTGCCCCATTTAAAATTAATAACAGACTGGACATTTCATCCAAAAAATATTTCAGACGGAGTACGAGAATTATGAAAAGCATTCGCACAAAAATCACAGTATGCCTGATGCTGACCATTGTAATATCGCTAATGGCAGCCGGACTATCAGGCATTATCCCAAGCTACAGAAGCACCCTGTCCACTGTAGAAAGCATGATGCGTTCAACCGCAGTACTGGCAGCGGAGCGCGTGGAACAGGAACTGGCGGCATACAAAAACGCTGCTATGGATGCAGGCTGCATCCCGCAGCTTTCCGACCCAGATGTGCCGCTTGAGGAAAAACAGGCGCTAATTGAGGAACGCTGCCGTATGCACCAGTTCCAGCGCGGTAATATTATCGGGCTGAATGGGCACAGCATTTTTGATGGAAAAGACTATTCCGACCGGGAATATGTCAGGCAGGCGCTAAAGGGCAATTTGTATGTATCGGAACCGCTGGTCAGCAAAATTACCGGCGAGCTGTCCCTTATGGCTGCCGCGCCGCTTTATTCTGACGGGATTTATGGCTCGTCCATCGTTGGAGCTGTCTATTTTGTCCCTGAAGAAACATTTTTAAATGATATCGTATCTTCCATTTCCATTGGAGAGAACAGCCGCGCCTACATGATTAATAACTCCGGCAACACCATCGCCGATATTACACTGGATACGGTCACCGTTCAAAACATTGAGACAGAAGCCGCAGCCGACGCTTCCCTCAAAGAGCTTGCCGAAATCCATACACAGATGCGCAAAGGCGAAAACGGTTTCGGCAGCTACAGTACCGTCAAACAAGGCGAAAAAACTCCGAAAGAGCAAAAGATGTTTATCGCTTATGCTCCCGTGCCTGGTACGGATGGCTGGAGCATCGCAGTTACAGCGCCTCAGATGAATTACCTGGCTGCCGCATACAAAGCCATGGCAATTAACATAGCCGTCATTGCTGTCTCTGTCGTGATTTCCATGATCACCGCCCTGCTTTTGGCAAACAACATTGGCAAACCGATGAAAGCATGTGCCAAACGTATGCAGATGCTCGTAGAAGGCGATTTGGAAACACCGATGCCGAAGATCAAAAATAAAGATGAAACCGGTATGCTGACCGCGTCCGCCGCTTCCCTCGTAGAAGGGCTTGGGCTTGTAATCCGCGATATCAGCTACCTTCTGAATGAGCTTGCGAACCAGAACCTGGATATACATACGGAGCATGAGGAAAACTACGTAGGAAGCTTTCAGGATATCTTACATGCCATGCGCCACATGAAATTACAGCTTAACACGATTATGCACCAAGTCAGCCACTCTGCAAACCAGGTATCGGCGGCAAGCAACCAGCTCTCTGCAAGCGCCCAAACATTAAGCGAAGGCACCGCCGAGCAGTCCGGCTCTGTCCAGCAGCTTGCAGAACGGATGAACCTTATATCTACTGATGTAAAAAATACTTCTAAGGAGGCAATTGAAGTCCGCAGCCAGACGCACCATGCAGGCGAAGCCGTTTCCCTGTGCAGCAATCAGATGCAGAACCTGATGGACGCTATGGAAAAGATCAAAACCTGTTCCGATGAAATTGAAATCATACTCAAAACCATTGACGATATTGCATTCCAGACCAACATACTGGCTCTGAATGCAGCCGTAGAAGCGGCACGCGCGGGGGAAGCCGGAAAAGGCTTTGCCGTCGTCGCAGAAGAGGTCAGCAGCCTTGCAAGCAAATCAGCCGAAGCTGCCAAAAATACATCCGCACTGATCGAACACTCCGCAGAGGCTGTCCATACGGGCACGCAAATCGCACAGCAGACCGCAGACGTACTACAGGAAGTGGTAAAAAGCATCCATTCTGTCACCGCTTCGATTGACAATATTTCCACCGTTTCCAGCGAACAGTCTGAGGCTGTTTCTCAGATTTCCGAAGGAATTAACCAGATCTCAGCCGTCGTACAGAGCAACAGCTCCACGGCACAGCAGGGCGCCGCGGCAAGCGAGCAGTTATCTGCCGAGGCATCTGTATTAAAACATCTGGTAGAACAGTTTACTCTCGCAGCAGAAAACAGATAACCGCAATCCGCGGCACAGCCTTCTCTTAGGAAACTGTGCCGCGGATTTTAAACTTCTTTCACACTCCCGCCATTTTTTATTTTCGGAAGATTCCAGCGATAATGGGTTGCAAAAATCCTGACAAGCACAACCGTTGCCAAGCCCGCCGCCATAGCCGCCAGATCATCCAGGACAACATTTAAACATACACATACGGCTGCACCCAGGACAGATGCACACGCATAAATATGCTTGGTCAATATATAGGGCTTTTCCTGAGCCATCATATCCCGCAGCAGCCCTCCGCCCACACCTGTTATCACTCCTACAAAGATCAGTAAAAACTGCTGTCCATATCCGGCATTTTTTGCAGTATTGATACCAGTCACTGTAAAAATTCCAAGCCCGACCGTATCAAAAATAAGCATGATTTTATTATATGCTGCCGTAACCTTATCGTTTTTCAGATTCCTCTTTCCGTAAATAATGACAAACAGCAGCATGGAAGTTACCATCGCCGTTATGGTATAGACAGGCTTTTGAAACATAAGCGGCGGAATCATGCCTAAAATTAAGTCACGGATCATACCTCCGCCGACAGATGTTGTGACGCCCAGTACGCCGACACCGAACAGATCCATTTCTTTTTGGATTGCGAGCATGGCTCCAGATGAAGCAAATGCGATTGTGCCGATGATTTCCATACCAAAAATAAACATATCCAAATAGTCCATAGAATGAAGCCTTTCTAATTATTTCAAAATATCTGGTTTCTTTTAGATCCTACCTTATAACGCATTGTGTGATTTGTCAAGTATGCTGTACAGGGGGGAGGGTGTGTTTTTGCAGATAGGACGCTGGAGGAAGGGGCGCGGGGCTGGCTTGCTGTTCCGATTCCAAAATGTAAGGAGCCCTAGGCATCCTGCGTTTACGCTGAGGCACCGTCCGGGCGCGGCACCTAGTTCGCCCTGGCTTGCAGCCAGCAGCTAAAGGTGCCGCTTGGCTTCGCCCCTACGTTACTGAGCAGGATGCTAAGGGCTCCTAACATTTTTCCATAGTCACAGCAAGCCAGCCCCGCGCCCCTTCCTCCGGCTGGTTTTCGCAAGTTCTACATAAATGTTGAAAGACAAACAGTATACTGTCCAGCCTAAAATGAAAGTCCTGTATATCTTGTATGGCACTAAATCAAGCCCTGTATATCTTGATCAGCACTAAATAAAAGCACTGTATATCTTGATCGGCACTAAATAAAAGCCCTGTATATCTTGAACAGTACTATAAATGGAAGCACTGTATATTCTGAACGGTACAAAACGAAAGCACTGCATATCTTGAACAGCACTAAATGAAAGCCCTATATATTCTGAACGGCACTAAATGAAAGCCCCACAGATCTTAAACGGTACTGTCACGACAAACAAGAACCCATCAGGAATATGCCACGATAGTTGCCGAATTAATTTGCAGAACTTGCGAAAACCAGCCGGGAGAGGGGATGGGCACGCCCTGGCTGCG
>CAMUPC010000117.1 GCA_947090545.1 uncultured Eubacterium sp.
GTTTTACCAGGACTGCTTGCTTAAGTTCTCGCTTATGTGGCTTCGCCCCTGGGTTTTCGAGCAGGATGCTAAAGGCTTCTAAACCTTCTTCCAAGGCCGCAACCAGGACGTGCCAATCCCCTCTCCCGGCTGGTTTTTGCAAGTTCTGCAATGTATAAGTGGGGGGACACCATATGTGTTAACTTAACTGAAGCAGGCTTATTGAGCGGGGTTAGCAAGAATCTGCTTGACGCAGTCATCTTTTTTATCCCTTATTCATTGATTTACATTGTTTTGGGAATATTCGGAGCAAATGGAAAAACTGAAAGACCTTTATTTATCAGCATTTCAGAAATGTTTGTGCATATGAGGGGGACACCATATGTGTTAACTTAACTGAAACTGGCTTATTGAGCGGGGTTAGCAAGAATCTGCTTGAAGCAGTCATCTTTTTTCCTTATCCATTAATTTACATCGTTTTTGAAAATCCCGAGCAAACGGAAAAACTGAAAGACCTTTATTTATTGGTATTTCAAAAATGTTTTTGCAAATGAGAAGCGCACTGGACAAGCCATATTGCTGACAGGCTCTTGTTTCTTTGCGGTATGACATAGCCCAAGCTGTACAGAGCTTTCATCTTTAACTGTATGGCGTGCACTCTGCAAGCAGTCGCTTATTTAGAGCCTGCGATAACCAGCCGGAGGAAGGGAGCGGGGCTGGCTTTCTGTTCCTTTGGAAAAATGTTAGGAGCCCTTAGCATCCTGCTGAACAAAACCAGGGGCGAAGCCAAGCGGCACCTTTATCTGCTGGCTGTAAGCCAGGGCGAACTAGGTGCCGCGCCCGGACACAGCCACAACGCTGCGAGGATGCTTAGAGCTCCTTACATTTTGGAATCGGAACAGAAAGCCAGCCCCGCTCCCTTCCTCCAGCGTCCCTCCCGCAAAAATTTGCAAATACCAAATATTCCACCTGCATCAAAAAACATCTTTTTTTCACAAAAGGAGGAACCCCAATGATAGAAGTCTTATTTAATGAAAGCGAAGCCGCATCTATGAGAGCAGCAAAGAGTACCATTCTCCACAGCCGGACAGACGGCCCAACTTCCGTCTGGATGGCAGGTAAAAAGCCGCCTGCAAAGAAGCCTTCCGGCTGGGTTGAAGGAACGGCAGAAGAAGTGATCTGTCTCCGCTATATGCTGGATATCGGCGATATCCAAAAAGACGTGGACAGCCAGTATCGAAAGAATCTGATTGCCTCGCTGTACAACCCGTGGACAGCAGCAGAAGCCCAGAATTTTGGAAACCGTTATCTGCAACTGGATGAGCTTACTGCCTGTCTGCAAGCCGGAGAATCGATCCGTGCCTGGGTAAGCGATGCGCCTTATTCCCTGTGCGGCTGGTATCATCTGTGCAGTATCATGGACAAATACGACAATCCTCTTTCTATTGTCAAGCTGCCGGAATATGTCGTGCGTGATAAAACGATTGTCCTTCATAAAAACTGGGGAATGGTCGCGGCAGATGAATTTGCTGGATTTTTACATGCCCAAAAAGCGCTCTCCAAAGAAGAGGTGCATCTGTATGCCCTGTTGTGGCGGGAGCTTGCCGCCGAAAACTGTCCGCTGCGTGCTGTGATTAACGGTACATTGACGGGCGTGCCGGAGGATTTTTATGATTTTATGATTTTCAGCCGGATCACCAAAAAGCCGGTTAAGGAATGCCGGCTGATTGGTGATCTTCTGGGCTGTTATCAGGTCAGTATTGGAGACTGGTGGTATGGGCGGCGCATTCAGCATTATATCGAGCAGAGAAGGATTCAAGTGGTGGAAGATGCAGAAAGGGCGTATGCGCGGCTGATTTGTCTTGCGTAAAACATCGGACACGCCTTTGCTCATTCCTTGTTGGAACGGGGGCTTAAAACAGGCTCAACTGCTCATACTCCGTTTTTCTGTCCAATAAGCATGGTACATTTTGAAGCAGCTCTCCCGCTTTTCGCTTGTCGAAGATCCAGGGAGCAATTTCGTTTTCTTCCAGGATCAGCGGCATACGTTCATGCACTGGCTTCATGGAGGCGTTTGCCTGCGTGGTAAGGATCGTAAAACGGTCTCCGTCCTCATAGCGCTGATAGATCCCTGCCATAAAAAGCGCAGGCTTTCCCGTCCGGTAAAACATATTTTTCTCTTTTTTCCGGTTCCATTCATAAAACCATGCCGCTGGTACCACGATACGCCTGTGCTCCATCCCTTCCCGGAATGCCTTTTTCTCCAGTACGGATTCGCTTCTGGCATTGAATATGACCTGCTTTCCCTGAAAGCCTGGAAGCCCCCACTGCTGGAAGCGGCATTCCATTCCTGTAGCTGACGCGGTTAAAATGGGGGCTGTGTCTGTCGGGCGGATATCTTGTGCGTACGTCTGGATGTTTATTGCGGGGCTTTGCATTGCTTTTCTTACTTTTTTATCTGTTTGCTGGATGATCTTTTTTATCTCTGCTGCTGTTTCCGTGTCTATGTGATATCTGCCGCACATGGGGGTTGCCGCCTTTCTTCTATTATTGATTGATACTAACTTTATTCAAGCTAACTTTTTTATGGTAAATACCGTTACCGCAATGATCCGTGTGTGAAAAATCACAAATTACAGGAATCGGGCAATTGTTTGCAAAATCATCGTGGTATCTTGCGATCGTTTTTCCTACAAGTTGATGTTCTGTACCTGATAAGGATAACCAAAAATCATCGTTTTTCAGTGCGCGGCTAAGTGTTTTTCCGCTGGTTAGCTGCAACTTATTAAAGATTACTTGAGAAATCCAATATATTCGATACGGCATAAATAACTCCTCTCTATAAGAATGGGATTGTCACCATTCTTTTATACTATTTGTTTTTTTCAGCCAGATGGTATTTTATGCAAATATTTTTAAGCTCCAGCAAAGCCGCAGACGTTACGGTGTCTTTACTTGACGAAAAAACCAAATCGATAACCGATTTTAGCAAAACATCATCGGGTATTTCGATTCCATTCGTATTTTCAACGGCATCGTCGAATTTCTCGTAGATGGTTGTAAACAGTTTACCTTCCGAGGTCACTAGCTTTTTAAAATACTCAAATTCTAAAAGCTTCAGCGAAAATGTACGCAGTGCTCGTCCAGGCGACCGTATTGTGTCAGCAGCAATTAGAGTGACGCCAATTTGACGCTTGTATCTTTCGACGCCAACCAACTCTTTCGGACATGTCCTGCTTGCGGAAGCTGAACGGTTGTACGCTGCGACTGCCTGATCAATCGCGTCGCGCGCTTGTGCATCGTTCTTGAAATCAACGTCTACATCTGACCGGAGAGGGGTCAAAATAAGTGGGTATGAAAAAACATATCTGTCGTCAGCCATTTTTCAATGCTCCTTTTAAGTGTTGAAATTTTTCTTTTTCGTCCCTTTTACAAAATATTATGTTTTATACAATACTATACTTTCACATGATTGTCAAGAGATCTATAAACTATTTTTTTCAACACTTTTGATCAGAAGGCTTCTTACCATCATTACTGGATAAAGTGAAATCAGGCGATACCATTCTATTTGAAGAGGTCCCCAGAATAAACCATAACGCCGATAAAGGATACTATTTGTATATGGAACTTGCGGAACGTAATATAATGCTTACATTTAAAAGAGAGTCCTATTGACGCAGACGATGCTAAACGCAGGATACAGAACCAAATAGTACGGGTATCTTCCAGTAATGAGAAGATGGATCATCTCATAAATGGCTCCCTGATCTGGTTACAGATATTGAGAGAGGGAAGCCGGAACAATCGAGTATCTCCTTTGACCAATAAGGAGTATCCAACATTCATTGTAATACAACCCGTTTCCGATGGCAATCCTCGGATGTGCCAAAATCCTATAACTGTCTCTAGCCTGATTATAAATGATACCTTGGTCATTTGTGAATAAGCGCACTATTTCCCCAAAACAATGTATCTATCATTTAAACGATGTTTCTTGCAGAAACTCATTTCATCCGATAGTGCCCAAACCCGAAGCTGGTATTTTTTCCAATATGAACCAATTCCCCTGCCAAAAGCAGCGGCAGCGTTTCTGGATATACTTCCTTCATCTGTACAAATCCTGTAATTCCACGAAGAAACATACGTCCCTGTCTGGACGAATATCGGCATACTTTTACATACTTTTCCTGCTGGAAGGACACTTCCGGGACAGGCGTCTGGTAATCATGGTAAAAATCGTTGTCAATCCCCTCAAAGCAGTCCAGTATATAAATACGGCGCCGGATGGCTCCAAGGATCACATCCATGCGGAATTTCTGCAAAAATTCACCGTTGTATTTCAGCGTTGCGGGCATCTGGAAAACCAATGTCCTTTCCGATTCGGTTATTTTTTTCATACGGTATGCTACATAGCTGCTGATCGTCTGCACCTGGTAATTTTTCATAACGATATTGTTTCCTTCTAAGAGTTCCTTTAAACAGGTATTCTTGATGGAAATAATCACAAATTTCGCATGGAAAGACCCGATTCCGTGCATCCCAAGCGCAGAAAGCGCCTGTAGGTACTGGTTGAAATATACGATCGCCTTGCCAAACAAAATCAGGTTAAATGACAATGTTCCGCCTTTTGGAAAGTATGTCTGATCATTTTCACATTCTAAAACATACCCGATACTTTCCCAATTTGTAACATAGTCCGGTTTTATAGCGGATTTTGAATACATCGTCCGCCGTACAATACATTCTGATTCAAAATCACAGCAATCGCATTCGCGATCCCTGATACAATTCGCCCGTAGGAGCATTTCGCCCATTCCTCCGCGAATCGCGGACACTTTATGAACAGGAAGGGCAGCGTCTTCTATAAATGAAATTGTAAAATGCAGTTTTATATATCGAATCTGCAACGCATACAATAACTGGTCATCCATTTGTTTTGTCCTGCCTTTTTTTGTGTATTGTTTTATTCACTGATTGAAACGGTTTATATGGGTTATTGCCACATTCCTTTCTCTAACGGTTAACACTATAAAACATTTTTCTCCACTCCAGCCGAATAACTCCCCGCTAGTTATTTTATTTTTCTTATACATCTTGTCAACTCAACCTCTCCTTAACAATCCTATCTTCACAACCTATCCTATATCTATCCTGTTAACGGGGCTATCCCACCCAAAATGCAGTGGATATGTTTCCGCACAATACAACAAACAAAAAAACCGGGAGCCAGAACAATTTTTCCGAACTGTTCCAACTCCCGGAAACCCCTTGTTTTCTGCACTTTTCCGCTATTCTATTTCTCAACCCTTGACATTAACACGACACACTCAACATGCACAGTCTGACAAAAAAGATCAACCCCTCCCCATCTGTCCACCACATAATCCCCACCTCCGCAAAGCACCTTCAAATCCCGCGCCAGCGTCGCCGAGTCACAGCTCACATACACAACCCGTTCCGGCTGCACCTTACATATCGCATCCAGCAGCTTCTCCCCGCACCCCTTGCGCGGCGGGTCTACAACCACAACCTGCGGAGCGTTGCCGCACAGCTTTTCCAGCGCATCCTCCGCTTCGCCCACATAAAACTCTGCATTGTCTATCCCGTTGATTTGGGCATTTCTTTTCGCATCTTCGACAGCCTGCGGCACGATCTCGATGCCGTACACTTTCTTCGCCTGCTGCGCTAAAAATAACGAGATCGTTCCGATCCCGCAGTACAAGTCCCAGACAACTTCTTCACCGGTCAGTCCGGCATATTCCAGCACTTTTCCATATAATACCTCTGTCTGCACAGGATTCACCTGATAGAAAGACAGCGGGGAGATCTGGAACCTGACTTTTCCAATGCTGTCCTCGATGTAGCCAGCTCCCCAGATTGTTTTCGCTGTACTGCCCATAATGACGTTGCTGCGCTGTTCGTTGATGCTGATGGATATACTTGTCATGCCTTCGATGCGCAGCAGCTTGTCTGTCAGCGCTTCTGCATTTGGCAGAGCCTTGCCGTTGATCACGATACATACCATAAGCTGCTTTGATGAAAACCCATAACGTATCAGCACATGGCGTACCAGCCCTGTGCCGTCTGCTTCGTTATATGGCTCGATCTGGTGCTGCTCCATCCACTGCAAGATGGCGGCAAGCACCTCTTTGTTCTGCGGTACGCCCAGACAGCAGTCGTCTGCTGGTATGATCGTATGTGTCCTTGCGGCGTAAAATCCTGCGGCAAGCCTGCCGTCTTTATCACGGCCGATCGGAAACTGCGCCTTGTTGCGGTAGCGGAACGGTTCTTTCATGCCGATCACGGGTTCCATCGGAATGCTGTCCACGTCCAGCCCTCCGATGCGTGCCAGGTGATTGCGAATTTTATTTTGCTTGTATGCCAACTGCTTTTCGTAAGAAAGCGCCTGGATCTGGCAGCCGCCGCATTGACGGTGGATCGGACATTTGGGCTCGATGCGGTCGCACGATGGCTCGATCAGTTCTGTCAGCCTGGCGTATCCGTATGTTTTTTTCAGTTTCGTTATTTTTGCACGGATTTTATCTCCGACAAGCGCATCTTTTACAAAAAAAGCCATCGCATGTTCTGCTGTGCCCGACGGGTCGGTCCATTTGCCGATTCCTGCGCCGTCTGCGCCTAAATCTACGATTTCCAGTTCTATCACGTCATTTTTTTTCATATTTGCTTCTCCCAGGAATTGTCAGCGAATCTGAAATCGATTCGCTGACAGTCCGCTGCACCTGCTGATCCTTTCGCTGCTGCTAAATACTTGTCTTGCGGATATTGGATTCAAATGACCGGTGGAAGCCCAGCCAGTCTGTGTTGCCGTCCGCTACATTTACAAACGCTTCCTCCATCGCTTCCATTTTGGCGTCCATATTATCGGCAAAGCTGAGCGCTACTGCTTCGGCAAGCGCTGGTTTTTTTGGAGAACCGTATTCGAGCTCGCCGTGATGTGCTAAAATGCAGTGGATCAGTTCGTTGGCAAGCTTCTTTGGAAAGCCTTCGATTTGTGCGATCCGCGCGGTCAGCATCTGTGTTCCGATCACGATGTGCCCGAGGAGCTGGCCCTCGTCTGTGTAGTCGTTTTCCGGGAATCTTGACAGCTCCTTCAGCTTGCCGACATCGTGGAACACGGCGGCTGTCACGAGCAGGTCGCGATTTAATATGCCGTACTGCGCTGCAAAGCTTTCGCACAGCTTTGCTACGCCGAGCGTATGCTGGAGCAGCCCGCCGACAAATCCGTGGTGCATCGTCTTTGCCGCGGAATGAAACTGGAATGCTTCCTGGAACTTCGTGTCTCCAAAAAAACCGACGGTAAGCTGCTTTAGATACGGATTGCTGATCCGCTGGATCATTGCCATCAGTTCTGTGTACATCTGCCCGGTATCGTACCTGCTGACTGGCAGGTATTCTTTTGGATCGTATTCGCCCTGCTTTGCTTTGCGCAGGCGCTTGATGTTTAGCTGGAGCGCGCCCTGAAAGCTTGTCACGTCGCCTACGACATTCAGATAATCCAGCTTTTCAAAATCATCGATGCCAAGGGAGCCCGGGTCCCATATTTTTGCGTCCAGCGCTCCTGTTTTATCCTGCAACGTCAGCGATACAAACGGCTTGCCTGCTTTTGTCACTGACGGCTGTTTATTTTTGCATAAATAAATCTCATTGATACGTTCACCTTCACGCAAAGTTTCTATATAACGCATTTTTCTGCCTCCATGTTGATCTTTCTTTATCGTAATACCCCAACTTCCACCGTACAGGTGAACTTCTTATACCCCTGCGCATTCTGCCGGTTTGCGGTAATCTTTACCTCATCGCCTTTTTTCAGGCGCAGCAGAATCCGCTCATAATCGTCCATAGAATGTACCTCTTCCTTATTGACCGCAACGATGACGTCGCCCGTTTGCAGCCCTGCTGTCATTGCCGGAGAGTCTACGACTGCCTCCTTGATGTAAACACCTTTTGGAATCTCGTATTCTTTTGAAATCGCATCGGTTACCGTACTCCCTTTGATGCCGATATAAGGGATATTCACGCCGTTTGAGAGCAGTTCAATAATATCCTTAAGTTCCGAGATCGATACCGCTGTCAGCGTATTTTGCTCCTTTTGGATATTGGATGACTTCAAAAACAAGCCGATCACTTCCCCGTCCGTATTGACCAGCACGCCGTTTCCTTTTGCGTTTGCCACAATATTTGTCGTAAACACGGTGTAATTGCGGTCCTCCGTTGTGATCGTATTTGCTACCGAAGTGATATTTCCGGTCAGTATGGAAAAATTGGTTCCAAGGGGGCTGCCAAGCGCAACCACAAGCTTTCCCTGTCTGAGATTCAGGGAATTTCCAAGTACCGCCGTTTCAATCTGGTTCATCGTCGCCTTTGCGATTTTTTCCACTGGTACGCTTAATACTGCTATTCCTGTATTGCCATCGTATTTTTTTAACGCGGCATTCAGCGTATCGTTATTGATAAATGTCACCCGGATCGATTTGACATCTTGAATAACCTGATATTCCGTCAGGATCAGCAGCTCCTTTTTATTGTGCGCGATAATCAGCCCGGACGCCTGCCCGGTCGCTTCATACGGTGAGTCAAAAATATCCACGCCTTCGTTTACCCCTGTGACCGTAACAACGGATTTATTGACATCATTCCCGATCTGGTACAATTGGTTTTGCAGAACCTGGTAATCGTCCAGTGTCATTTCCTTCTTCTCAGTAATGTACACCGTCTTTTGCTTCTCGTCTTTTTTTCCTGATTCCTTCTTCGTATCCGCCGCTTCTTGTTCCGCATCTGCCTGTGTATCTGCTGTATGCTCGTCGTCAGAGAGCGTATCCTTGGGAATGCCGACCCACTGGTCCTCCTTAGGCGCAAACCATGTCTCTATGCGGGGCCGCAACGCGCAAAAAACAAGGCATGAAACGAACCCAAACAAAACCGCAAATCCAATCGTTGCCATGCCCTTTTGCAAAAGCTGTTTTTTATTGACTGGCTTATCCTTGATCTTCTCTTTAATAAAATGCTGCTCATCATTTTTGTACGGCATGAAAAAACCCCTCTTTCCAATACCCAATACCTGCCCATGACACTTTTGTTTTTGAATACCTTATGTAAAGATTATACGAGGAAATACCATTTATTTCAACAAATTTAGTAAATTTTATTGATTCTGTTTCATTCCCAAAAATACGCGTCGACCCCGTCAGCGATCCCCCGCGCCATTTTCTCCTGCATGTCAGCCTCCTGCATCAAAGCATCCTCTGACGGATTGCTTAAAAAGCCAAGCTCGATTAAGCACACAGGTATGCTGCTCCAATTCGTGCCTGTCAGGTCGTCCCGCAGCACCAAGCCTCTGTTTTTGATCCCAGTTGCGCTGCAATAATCCTGCAACAAACATTCGCTCAGCCGCTTGGATGCAGCGCTTAGCTGCCCGATATATGGATTTTTCGCAGACGGGCAGGATACAGAAGCGCCCCGTACGCCAGGTGTCGGCATACTGTCTGCATGGATGCGGATATAGATGTCCGAACCGCTCGCATTTGCGATTTGCGCACGCGCTCTGTTGCTCAGGTCTACCTCATGGGAGGTACGTGTCATAACCACCTCGTATCCCCTTGCCTTAAGCTCTCTGCGGAGCTTTTTCGCCACCTTTAAATTCAGCTCATACTCCGGCGTCCCGGTCTGCACCCCGACAGCCCCTCCTGTATTTTCCAGCTTCTTTTTGGAAGCTCCGGGACCGATTGGCTCCATTCCTCTGCCGGCGCTTTTTTGGTGCCCCGCATCGATTGCTACTTTTTTGATGGAATCTGTGACCAAAACGCTGCCATCCTGTCCTGCGGCACACAGAAGCTTATGGTATGCCGAGCGCTTTTTCTGTGGCACAATTAATCTGGCGGCAGGGTGAATGCCTTTCCATGCATAGTCGCCGATTTGTGATAGTTTTGCTGATTCCATGATGATTTTTTTCAGGTTTTCACATCCGTTAAATGCGCCTTTGCCGATCGTTTTGACATTTTTGCCGATTGTTATTTTTTTCAGCTCTTTCTTGCCTTTGAGTGCCCGGTCTGCGATCCCTGTTATTTTATAGGATACTCCGTCCAGCTCGACTGTAGCAGGAATCGTGATAACTGGAGAACTGCTTGTTGTTTTTACAAAAACTGCTTGTTTTAAGGCGGGTGCTATTGCGTAAATACGCCTGCCTTTTTTTATGAGGGTTTCTGTATCCTTGTGTTTTTTTAAGACGGGATCTGTTGTGTCGTCTTTTTCTGAAGGTGCTGCGTGTGTAACAGAGGTGGCATAGACAGTTGTGGTATGAACTATCCTGGCGGACAGAGGTATGGTCATGCTAAATGCCGCTATGATCCAAAAAAAAATTTTTCTCATAATTCTTCTCCCCTTTTGTGAAATTGGTATTCATTTTGTAGTGATTTTGGTGGTGCTTTTTTTATGAAGGATTTTAGAATACCCTTATTCTCTATTGTATGATTTTGACGTGTATTTTTCAATCATATCATGATTCTTTTTCGGAATATATGCATGAGAGGAATGGGGAAGAGGGGATGGGTGTGCAGATAGTGGGGGAGTGTTGTGTTTTTTCGGGACGGACGCTGGGAGAGGGGATGGGCACGCCCTGGATGCGTCCGTTCCAGAAGGTTAAGAAGCGCTAAGCATCCTGCGGTTACGCTGTGGCACCGTCCGGGCGCGGCACCTAGTTCGCCCTGGCTTGCAGCCAGCAGCTAAAGGTGCCGCTTGGCTTCGCCCCTGCTGTATTGGGCAGGATGCTAAGTGCTTCTAAACCTTCTTCCAAGGCCGCTTCCAGGGCGTGCCCATCCCCTCTCCCGGCTGGTTTTAGAGAGTTCTGCATGTGTATCGATTGGTTTTCCTGGTTGGTTTTCGAGAGTTCTGCAAATGTATCATTCTTCTCTCCTGGTTGGTTTTCGTGGGTTCTGAAAGTGTATCGGCGTGTTCTTTGTTATTATAACTATATTTGTTTAAGTCTTATGCAGTTGTATCAGGAACCCAACCATCTTTAGTTTCTTCCATTGTATCAAGATTTTTTAGATAATTATCAAAATCGCGGAAATCATTTGCCCATATTTTCCATGGAGACATATCGGTGTGATTTACTATGATATCGTTCTTCCACTCTGTCAGCATTTCAAATAACTGTTCCTTGTATTCGTTAGTTGCTCTTACAAGTTCAATATTCATTTTCTTTTTCTCCAAATTTCAATTTGCGGGCTAAAATTCATACTTTGTTCCATGTGAATATAACAGTCCATCTATTAATTCTACACTATTTTTTCAGCTTCCCGATTCCATTTGCTCATAAAATACCTCCACAAATTCATATATGCCGATTTGATTATATCACTTTGCCGCTCCATTTTCCACAAAAATATAGGGTATATCAACCGCCACACCCCATATTTCTTACCGTTCTAACAACTTCTCAATCTCCTGTTTCTGCCCTTTCAAGCCGTTCTGTTTCTCATACAGATTATTGCGCCCTTAGGATACATTTACGCAATTTCTAACCGGATGCTGCCCCATATATAAGCAACTTACAAATTTCTATACTGAACAGAGCACCGTCTATATGCCACCCATAACGTAGCGTTCACGATAACCAGCCGGAGGAAGGGGAGCGGGGCTGGCTTCCTGTGACTATGGAAAAATGTTAGGAGCCCTTAGCCTCCTGCGGGGTAACCCAGGGGCGAAGCCAAGCGGCACCTTTAGCTGCTGGCTGTAAGCCAGGGC
>CAMUPC010000118.1 GCA_947090545.1 uncultured Eubacterium sp.
AAACCTTCTTCCAAAGCCGCAGCCAGGGCGTGCCCATCCCCTCTCCCGGCTGGCTATCGAAAGTTCTGCATTCTCATGGTGCATCCTGTATACGAAAGCGTGTCTAAAAATCATCCCCGTGATCTCCATTCTCCACAAACCATGAAGCACCTCTCACGAAAATCAACTTTCAGACACGCTGAAACTGTAAGCCATAATCTAATTTTGAGCCTGCGAAAACCAGCCGGAGGAAGGGGAGCGGGGCTTGCTTCCTGCGACGTTGGAAAAATGTTAGGAGCCCTTGGCATCCTGCTCGATCACACAGGGGCGAAGCCAAGCGGCACCTTTAGCTGCTGGCGGAACGCCAGGGCGAACTAGGTGCCGCGCCCGGACGGTGCCTCAGCGTAACCGCAGGATGCCTAGTGCTCCTTACATTTTGGAATCGGAGCAGGAAGCAAGCCCCGCTCCCCTTCCTCCAGCGTCCCTCTCTCAAAACCCCAACCGTCAGCTTACCTTTAACGTAAATTTCTGAATATCCTTCTCCGACCCCACCTTTTCAATCCTTGCCCCCAGCTCACTGAGCTTGTATTCAAACTGCTCATAACCACGCTCAATATAATGAATATTATCCACAACCGTAATCCCCTCAGCCGACAGCCCCGCAATCACAAGCGCCGCGCCCGCGCGTAAATCAGGCGCACTGACCCTCGCTCCCATATAGCTGGATACGCCGTTGATAATCGCAATATTGCTCTCAACCTTGATATTTGCCCCCATCCTTGTCAGTTCATCCACATAGCGGAATCGGTTTTCAAAGATGCTCTCCGTCACCGTGCTCGTGCCCTGCGCAATGCCGAGCAGTACGGACATCTGAGGCTGCATATCGGTCGGAAATCCGGGATAGGCAAGCGTTGTCACCTGGGTATGGTGCATTGGCTTGGAGCATACGACCCTGACGGCATCGTCAAACTCCTCGACCTCGCAGCCGACCTCAAGCAGCTTCGCCGAGGTTGCCTCCAGATGTTTTGGAATTACGTTTTTTACCGTGACGTCTCCTTTTGTCGCAGCGGCGGCAAACATAAATGTCCCGGCTTCAATCTGGTCTGGGATAATGGAATATTCTGTGGCATGGAGCTTTTCTACGCCTACGATACGGATCACGTCCGTACCGGCGCCGCGGATATTTGCCCCCATGCTGTTTAAAAAGTTTGCCACATCTACGACATGCGGCTCTTTTGCGGCGTTTTCTATAATTGTTTTTCCATTTGCCATAGAAGCCGCCATCATAATATTGATGGTCGCCCCTACGGATACTTTATCAAGATAGACATGGGTGCCTTTTAAATAATTCGCCTGCGCAACGATCAGGCCGTGCTGGATGGACACGTCTGCGCCGAGTGCGCGGAATCCCTTCAGATGCAGGTCAATTGGCCTGCTGCCGATGTCGCAGCCGCCCGGCAGCGCTACTTCCGCATGGCTGTATTTTCCAAGCAGGGCGCCCAGCAGATAATAAGATGCACGTATTTTTTTGATATACTCATATTCCACACAAAGCTCCCGGATCTGTGAGCCATTGATCTTTACCGTATGCTCATCGACACGGTTGATCCTCGCTCCGATTTCTGCCATCGCTTCCAGCAGTACATTGATATCACGCACATTCGGAAGATTATCAATCGTCACTGTCTCGTCTGTCATAATGGCAGCGGCAAGAATCGCCAGTGCCGCGTTTTTCGCTCCACCAATCTCCACTTCTCCGACAAGCGGAATACCACCCTTGATCACATAATACTGTTCCATCTCACACCTCTATCTATCTCAATCTCAAATGATCTGCTCTTACTTATCATACCCTCATTAACACGTAATTATAGTAGCTAATTTTCTTTTTTGTCAATACTTCTTGAAAAATTATAGCATATTATATACTTTCCGTATCGTTTTTCAAATGGAACTGTTCAAAATGTTACAAGAAAATCAGTTACGGCACGGCCTGCCTTTTGCGCATTTCATAATCTTATTGTATGCCGCACCCGGCAGATGGTTCCTGCTGTTATCTGGCAAACTGGCTCTGATATAGTGTCGCATAAAATCCATTTTTTTGCAAGAGCTCCTGATGAGATCCCTGTTCTATTATTTTTCCATCCTTCATCACGAGAATCACATCCGCGTTTTCAATCGTAGACAGGCGGTGTGCCACGATAAAGCTCGTGCGCCCCTGCATCATAGCTGCAAAAGCTTTTTGTATCCGCATCTCGGTACGTGTATCGATCGAAGAGGTCGCCTCATCCAAAATCAGCATCGGCGGCAGGCAGAGCATGACTCTTGCGATACACAACAACTGCTTCTGCCCCTGGGAAAGATTGCCGCCGTCCTCTTTGATTACCGTATCATATCCGTCCGGCAGCCTTTTGATAAAGCTGTGCGCGTGTGCCGCCTTCGCCGCTTCAACCATCTTCTCCTGTGACGCATCCGGCATTCCCATGCAGATATTGTCGCGGATCGTGCCGCTGCGCAGCCATGTTTCCTGGAGCACCATGCCGTAAGAGGCGCGCAGGCTTTTGCGTGTAATATCCTGCATGTCCGTGCCGCTGACCCGGATCTGTCCGGCATTTGGATCATAAAAGCGCATCAGCAGGTTAATCATCGTCGTTTTTCCGCATCCGGTCGGGCCTACGATGGCAATGCGCTGGCTCGGGCGCACCTTTAAATTAAAGTCCTCGATTAATTTCTTGCCAGGATCATAGGAAAAGCTCACATGCGACAGCTCCACTCTGCCGTCAGCATGTTCCAGCACCCGGGCGTCCTCCTTGTCCGGCACCTGCGCATCTTCCTCGATCAGCTCAAAGATCCTTGCTGCACAGGCAAGTGCGTTTTGCAGCTCTGTAATAACGCCCGATATTTCATTAAACGGCTTCGTATACTGGTTTGCATAGCTTAAAAAACACGAAAGCTGCCCGACGCTTAAGCTCCCGGCAATTACAACGAGCGCTCCGACAACGGCTACCCCGGTGTACACAAGGCTGTTGACAAACCTGGTAGACGGATTCGTAATCGAGGAAAAAAAGATCGCCCGCAGCGAATATTTTTCCAGGTCCGCATTGATCGCGTCAAATTTGCCCAGCACCTCCTGTTCCCTGCCAAATGCCTGCACCACCTTCTGATTGCCGATCATCTCATCGATCAGCGCTGTCTGCGCGCCCCTGCTCTGTGACTGGCGCTGGAACATCTGGTACGTGCTCTTTGCGATAAACGCTGCCACAAACAAAGAAACCGGCGTCACGATTACAACAACGACCGTAATCGCAACATTGATCGAAAGCATAAAGCACAGCGTGCCCACAATCGTTAAGATTCCGGTAAATAACTGGGTAAATCCCATCAAAAGCCCGTCCGCAAACTGGTCTACATCCGCAATTACCCGGCTGACAATCTCGCCTGTCGGATGCGCGTCCAGATACTTTAGCGGAAGCTGCTGGATCTTTTCAAACGCTTCTTCGCGGATGTCGCGGATCACCTGGTAAGTAATCCGGTTGTTAATGACGTTCATCAGCCACTGCGCAGCCGCGGTAACCGCGATCATGACGCCCGCTTTTTTTATAATCTCTAAAATGCCTGCAAAATCCACCCTGCCAGGCGCCAGGATCAGGTCAATGGCATCCCCGGTCAGAATCGGAAAATAAAGCGTCGCAAATACTGTAACTGCTGCAAACAGCAGCGACAGCAGCACTAACGCCCGATACTGCTTGATATAAGTAAGCACCTTTTTCACCGTCTGCGACTGTTTTTTCATTGTGCCATTCCCCCTTCCATCTGCTGCGCCGGGCTGTTTTGCGACCGAAACTGCGAAGCATAGATTTCCTGGTAAACACTGCAACTTTCCAAAAGCTGCTCATGCGTACCCTTTCCTACCAGGGCGCCGTCGTCCAATACTAAAATACAGTCGGCGGACTGCACCGAAGAGGTTCTCTGGGAGACGATAAAGACCGTCGGCTGATACTCCAGCCCGCGCAAAGACGCACGCAGCCTGGCATCTGTCGCAAAATCCAGCGCACTCGCGCTGTCGTCCAAAATCAGGATTTCCGGCCTGCGCACAAGCGCCCTTGCGATCGTTAAACGCTGTCTCTGCCCGCCGGACAGGTTTTTGCCGCCCTGTTCGACCATTTCCTCCAGCCCAAGCTCCTTGGACTGAATCACGTCCGCAGCCTGCGCCGCCTGAACTGCTTCCAAAATCTGCTCCTCTGTAGCATCCTCATTGCCCCATTTTAAGTTTTCACGGATCGTCCCATGAAACAGCACCGCCTTTTGCATCACGATGCCTATTTTACTGCGAAGGCTCTTTAAATCATACGCACGCACATCCCTGCCGTCCACTTCCACAGATCCTTTTGACACGTCATAAAACCGCGGGATCAGATTTACAACCGTACTTTTGCCGGAGCCCGTACCGCCGATAATGCCGATCGTCTGCCCCGGATACGCCTGAAAATCGATATCCTCAACCGCAGATTCCCCCGCCCCGTGATAAGACATACTAACCCCTGAAAATGATACCTTCGGGCATCCTGCCTGCGTGTTTGCTGCCTGCGGGCTCTTTTCCTGCATGTCCCCAGGCATTCCTGCTTCCACATCCAGCACATCCGCCACGCGCTTTCCGCACGCGATCGCTTTTGTCACGCTGACGATCAAATTGGCAAGCTTGATCAGCTCCACCAGGATCTGCGACATATAGTTGACAAGCGCTACCACCTCGCCCTGCGTAAGATACCCGGTATCCACACGCACCGCGCCCGTCCAGATCAGCACAAGCGTTGCCGCGTTGATAATCACATACGTTACCGGATTGGTCAGCGCGGAGATCCTGCCGACATACTGCTGGCCTTCATTTAAGATTTGATTTTTCTTCTGAAAACTGCTGATTTCTTCCTCTTCTTTTTGGAAGGCACGGATCACGCGCACCCCGGTCAAGTTCTCACGTACCAGCGTCAGCACCTCATCCAGCCCGCTTTGTACCTTCTTATACAACGGAATGCTGACGCACATCACGCCAAACACGACCACCGACAGCAGCGGAATTGTCACGACAAAAATAAACGCCGCCTTAACATCTACCGTAAATGCCATGACCATCGCGCCAAACACGATAAACGGCGAGCGCAAAAACAGGCGCAGAAACAGGTTCATCCCCGCCTGCACCTGGTTGATATCGCTCGTCATACGCGTAATCAGCGTCGACGTCCCGATCTGGTCGATATGAGAAAAAGACAGGCTCTGAATATGAGAAAATACCGCATGGCGAAGCTTTGTCGCCATGCCGACAGCCGCTTTCGCGGCAAAAAACTGAGCCGTGATCGAACATACCAGCCCAATCACCCCAAGCCCAATCATAACAAGGCACATCCGTATGACATACTGCCGGTCGCCGCCCGCAATGCCGACGTCAATAATCGCTGCCATAACCAACGGAACAATCAGCTCAAAGATCGCCTCTAACATCTTAAACAGCGGTGCCAAAATACTTTCTTTTTTATAATCCCTGAGAAAATATAATATTTTTTTCATAACTGCTACCCTCGAAAAAACTCCCGCGCATTAATTGTTGTCTGTGCCTGTTTCGCCGCCTGGATTTCCTGCTGCGTCGTCTGTTCCTGTTGTATCATCTGCGCCGCTTGCTGTATCGTCTGTTCCTGTTGTATCATCTGCGCCGCTTGCTGTATCGCCTGTTCCTGTTGTATCATCTGCGCCGCTTGCTGCTCCGTCTGTTCCTGTTGTATCATCTGCACCTGTACCATCCGCATTCGTGCTGCTCGCTGCTCCGTCTGTTCCCGCTGCGCTATCTGCTGCACCATCTGTGCTGCCTTCGGTTCCATCCGTTCCTGTACCATCGTCTGTTGCCGTTTCTTCTGCCTTCTGGGTATACAGTTCGTCAAAATTTACTTTTTTCCATTCGCTCTCATTAATTTTCCATTCCGAGTCCTCTTGATACGCTTCCAATGTCTCATCATACTTCTCGTTCCTGCGCTCTGTCAGAATCGATTCCTTTTTATTTTTTGCGGCATCCTTATCATCCGTAGAATCCATGCGGATCACGTAATAGCCGTTTTCCGCTTCGATCACGCTCTTTGCGGTTTCCCCGTCTTTTAGCTTATCCGCGGCTTTTAATACTTCCACGTCCATGCTTGTCGTATTATCGTCCTCTTTTAAATCACCGGAGCCATAAGAGCACTTTTGTACGGTATATTCGCCCTTCTCCGCTGCCGCCTCCAGATCGTCCCCCACGCTTTGCAAAAATGCCTCCGCAGCAGGCTTATTATCGATTTCAGCATCCTCGCCGTCTGCCTGTGTCGTATCGTCTGTACCTGCTGCATCGTCTGCCTGTGTCGTATCGTCTGCACCTGCTGCATCGTCCGCCTGCGTCGTATCGTCTGCACCTGTGTCGCTGTCTGCCTGCGTGCTGTCCTGTGCATCATCTTCTTCCTTGACTGTCTTGTCAAAACGGACATAGCTGAATGTCTTTTGTGCACATTCTTCCTCCGTCACGTTCGTATCGATTTCCGCCTGGATTGCCTCTCTCATTTTAGACTGTATTTTATACAGCCGCAGCATTTCCTCAACCGTTTCCTGTGTCGCGCCCATCTTTTCCAGCGCCTGCGTACTGTTGTCGGATAAAAACTGGGACGCGGCTTGCGTGATCGCGGTTTTTTCTTCTTCTGTCAGCTCTACGCCGTAATCCGCGGCATGTGCGTCCATCAGATAGTATTCCTCCAGTGTTTCCATAACGCTTTCTTTGACCGAATCTGTCATTGTCGCCCCGTCGCCGGAGTCAGAGTTCCACATATCCTCTCCGTAATACGACAGAAAATAAAAGTCCGTCTGCGCAGCCTGATACTGCGCCATAAAATTTGCTACTCCCATAGAGATTTCTTTTCCATCCAGGGTCGCTGCCGATTTGGACAGGTCGATTTTGCTCCCGCAGCCTGCCACAGAAACGGCTGAAAGCACCGCTGCCGCCGCCAGCACAGCTATACATTTTTTCATCTTCATAAATAAACTGCCTCCTGCTCGATTCTTTTCTTTACAAATACTTGTACATCATCCATGCATCGGTATATTATAGTGCAAACAGACGGTATCTGCAAGAAAATTCATGATTTTTTCACAAAACATACGGTAAACTGGCGCGCTGCCTGTCATTTCCCGATGCATATTTCTTTCATCTCTTCCGTCAGCTTTTCCAGCAGCGCAAGCGGGTCTGCCTTCCCTGTATCCCGGCTGTTTTTTACCATATTGTACGTAAACGCCGGGTTTCTGCCGACAGCCGTAAAGGTCAGCCTGCCGTCATACCGCTTCACCAGTTCCGGTATTTTGAACGTCTCGATTTCCGCGTGTTCATACATCATCAGCCGCAGCGCCCTGCCTTTTTGCGTAACTTCCTTGATATAGACCTGATGCGCTTTTGCTTTGAGCATCGCGATTTTTAACAGATTGCAGACCGAGCGCGGCGGATCGCCAAAACGGTCTAACAATTCTTCCATCATCTCCTCCGCTTCCTCCTGGGAGCCAATGCCTGCGACCCGCTTGTAAATATCCAGCTTTTGAAACTCATTCGGGATATACGAAGGCGGGATATACGCATCAATATCAATGTCAATCGTCGTCTCAAAATCCTCCTCGGCAGGCACGCCCTTTGCCTGCTTGACGGCATCGTTTAACATCTTGCAGTACAGGTCATAGCCGACCGCTTCCATATGCCCGCTCTGCTGCGCTCCCAACAGGTTGCCGGCTCCCCGGATCTCCAGGTCCCGCATGGCGATTTTAAACCCGCTGCCCAAGTCCGTAAACTCCTTGATCGCAGCCAGCCGCTTTTCCGCTACTTCTTTGAGCATCTTGTCCCGCCGGTACATTAAAAAGGCATAGGCTGTCCGATTCGATCGCCCGACCCGCCCGCGGAGCTGATACAACTGTGACAGCCCCATATTGTCCGCATCCTGGATAATCATCGTATTGACGTTGGAAATATCTAATCCTGTTTCAATAATTGTCGTAGATACCAGTATATCAATTTCTCCGTTGATAAACTGATACATAATATTTTCCAGCTCCCGCTCCTTCATCTGCCCGTGCGCGACGGCTGTCACGGCATCCGGCACAAGGCTTTGTACCTTTGCCGCCACATCCGCGATCTGGTTGACCCGGTTAAATACATAATACACCTGCCCTCCTCTGGCAAGTTCGCGCACGATCGCTTCCCGCACCATCTCTTCGTTATATTCCATCACATACGTCTGGATCGGCACACGGTCTACCGGAGGTTCCTCCAGCACGCTCATGTCACGGATTCCAATTAAGCTCATATGCAGCGTACGCGGGATCGGCGTCGCAGTCAGCGTCAGCACGTCTACATTCGTTTTCAGCTTTTTGATCTTTTCCTTATGCGTTACGCCAAACCGCTGTTCCTCATCCACGATCAGCAGCCCCAGGTCTTTGTACTGCACGTCCTTCGACAGTACCCGGTGCGTCCCGACAATAATATCGACCGTCCCCTGCTTTAACCCCTGCAACGTCTTTTTCTGCTGCGCGGGCGTCCGAAACCTGCACAGCAGCCCTACCGTTACCGGAAAATCCTGCATCCGCTGTACAAAATTATGATACACCTGCTGCGCTAAGATCGTCGTAGGAGCCAGGTAAACCACCTGCCTGCTCTCCTGCACCGCCTTAAACGCGGCACGAATCGCGATCTCCGTCTTACCGTAGCCCACATCCCCGCAGATCAGGCGGTCCATAATCTTCGGGCTTTCCATATCCCGCTTCGTCGCTTCTATGGCGTTCGTCTGGTCCTCCGTCTCTTCAAACGGAAACATTTCTTCAAACTCTCTCTGCCAGACTGTATCCGGCCCGTAAACATATCCCTTTTGGCTCTCTCTCGCCGCATATAGCTGCACCAGCTCTCCGGCAATCTCCTTGACCGCCGTACGCACTTTTGTCTTTGTTTTCTTCCAGTCCAGGCTGCCAAGCGCATTCAGCTTTGGCTTGCGCTCTCCGGCACCCGAATATTTCTGAATCATATCTAGCTGCGTAGCAAGGATATACAGTATACCGCCCTTATCATATTCAATCTTGATATAATCTTTCGCTGTGCCGTCGACCTCTATTTTTTCAATACCGCAGTAAATCCCAAGCCCGTGGTTTTCATGTACGACATAGTCCCCGACGTTCAAATCGGAAAAGCTGGACACCTTTTCGCCGTTTTTTGCATGGCGGCGTTTTTTCTTCTTTTTTTCCGCCCCAAAAATATCGCTTTCCGAGATCACGACAAATTTCAGCATCGGATATTCATAGCCGCGCTTGACTTTGCCGTACAAAGCCATGACCTCTCCTGGCTTGACCGTATGGTCGTAATCTTCGGTGTAAAACGCGTTCAGCCCTTCATCCACCAAGTCCTGCGTCAGCCTTTGCGCCCTCGTGCGTGACCCGGATAATAAAATGACCTTATAATTTTTCTTCTTATAATGGTGCAGATCCTTGACGAGCAGTTCAAAGCTGTTGTTATAGGGATTGACCGTTCTTGCCTGCATCGGATACACCTGCGCTACAGCCATCTCCGGCAGCTTCATCTCAAGAGTCGCCAGCGCAACCGTATGCAGGCGCTCTGCCTTGGCAAAAACCTCCCTTGCCAGATACAGCGTATCCATCTGTCCCGGCAGGATATACCCCTTTTCCAAACGCTGCTGCATACTGTCCATATATTCCATCTCGACCGCCTTGCTCTGCTCCGCAAGGCGAACCGGTTCATCCAGCGCAAGAATCGTCCGGTCCAGATCAAAATAGTCCAGCAAAGACACCGTCTGCGGCGCAAAATACGTCAAATACGCATCCAGGCTGCTGCTTGCGCCAAGCTCCTCAAGCTCTTCAACCAGTGCATCGACCGTACTTTTCAGACGGTATGCCTCTTCTGTTTTCTGCTCGCCGCGCAGCCTCTGCGTCACCTGCTCCTCCTCGCCGCGCAGCCTTCCGATTCCCTCCCGCATCTGCCTTTGGTCCAGCAGCAGCTCCAGTGCCGGGCAGATACAAATCTGCTCCAGATTTTCGATCGACCGCTGGCTGGACGCCTCGAAGCTGCGGATCGAGTCGATCTCATCTCCCCACAGCTCGATCCGGTAAGGATTTTCTTCAGTCAGCACATAGACGTCCAGGATTCCGCCGCGCACGGCAAACTGCCCGGGCGCCTGCGCCTGGTAGCTGCGCTCATAACCCATTGCCGCAAGCTCCTTTTGCATCCTGTTCATATCCATCGTATGCCCGACCGCCAGTGTTTTCATACGAGACAAAAATCCTTCCGGCGGCGCCATCCGGTTCATCAGCGCGTCAAACGTCGTGACAACCGTACACCTCTCGCCGCCTGCCAGCAGCTTCAATACCCCAATCCGCTCTTTCGTCAGCTCATTTCCGCGAAGGTCAGACTGGTAAAATAAAATATCCTTTGCCGGAAAATAACGCACGTTCCGGTCAAAAAACCGGTACTCGTCACAAAACTCCCTCGCACGCTGCTCGGTAAACGTCACGATCAGCCTGCTGTAATCCTCCCCGCTGAGGCAATGAATCAAATGCAGCTTCTGCGAATCAATACACCCGGTAACCTCCAAAATCCCCGTCATGCTCTTGCTGTGCAGGCGTGACCGGATTTCCCTGTATTCCGTCATTGCCTGGAGCGGCTCTGTAAATGCATTCATAGTTTTCGCCATTCCTTTTCAATGTTTTTCTTTCATCTTCTTTTTATTATACAAATTCATCGCCTGCGCCGCATCGCCGCCGACAAGCAAAGCCGCCGCCTCTACAGCATCCCCGATCGCCGTACACACATCCGCACGCTCCTCTTTGGAAAAATGCCCCAGCACATAGTCCGCAAGATCCCATCCCTGCGGCTTTGCGCCTACGCCGACCTTAATTCTCGCAAATTCCTGTGTCCCTATATGCGAAATAATGCTCTTAATCCCATTATGTCCGCCCGCGCTCCCTTTTAGCCGAATGCGGATATTGCCTGGCTCTAAGCTGATATCGTCATAAATAACAAGAAGCTGCGTTGCAGGGTCCAGCTTGTAAAAACGCAGCGCGGCACCGATCGCTTCCCCGCTGTTGTTCATATAGGTCAATGGTTTCATCAGCAGCACCTTTTGCCCTCCAATGACGCCGCTGCCGCAGACAGCCCGGTGCTTGACTTCGTTGACTGCGATATGGTGCTGCTGCGCAATCGCGTCGACGGTGTCAAAGCCGATGTTGTGGCGTGTCTGGTCGTATTTCCTGTCGGGGTTGCCTAGTCCTGCTATGATATACATAATTGCTGCCTCTTCCTCTCTTTTCTTTTTTTCGCTGCCAGCATATGCTGGTGGATGCCATTTATTTTTTATATGCTGAAAAAGTTGTTTCATTGGGATGCTCCTTTGCTTAAACACACCTTAGCCTGACCTTGTGTTCATACAAAGTCAGGCTCGAAATCGTCTTGTTTCTTTTTTTATTCGTGAAGCTGTGAAAAAATAAAAATCTAACACTTACCTGCAATATTGTAGCAGAGAAAGGGTGTTGTGACAAGAGTAAAATCTGCTTCTGAGTGTGGTTTTTCGGGTTTGAGGGGGGATTGCGGGGAGGATACTGGGATGATACTGGGAGGATGCTGGAAGGACGCTGGGAGAGGGGATGGGCACGCCCTGGCTGCGTCCGTTCCAG
>CAMUPC010000119.1 GCA_947090545.1 uncultured Eubacterium sp.
GCGGAGGAAGGAAGCGATGTGGTTCCATCGCTGACTGACGACAACGCGGTGATGGTGCAAAAGGCAGGTGCTGTATTTACCGTTCATCCCGCAACGCTGTGCCAAGTGCCGCGCCCGGACGGTGCCACAGCGTTCCCGCAGGATGCTTAGGGCTCCTTACATTCTGGAATCGGAACAGGAAGCCAGCCCCGCTCCCCTCCCTCCGGCGTCCCCCTAAGCACCAACGCCCCACCTGTCTCAAAATCCCCCCTACAGCTTTACAAAAATTTCCGTCTCATGTTTCAGCTTAGAAGCAATTCCTTTATTCTCACTCATCTGCGTATTAATATTATCCATATCCGATACAAGAATCTGCATATTTTCCGCCGTACCACTAACACCCGTCACGCCCTCATCAATCGCAACACTAATCGTATGAATCGAATCCGCAATCTCCGCCACCGACCCCATCAGCGTCTCTGCCATCGAATCAAATTCCTGCATCACTTCTTCGATATAAGTCGCATTCTGCTTGTACTCATCTCCAGTCTGCACAAATGCTTCAAACTCCGGCAGAATCGACTCATTCATATACGCGACAAGGCTGCGTGCATGTTCCGCCAGGTTGTAAACTGCTTCGGTTACAACAACATTGATCTGCTGGATATTATTTGCCGATTCCCTTGTTGACGCCGCAAGCTGGCTGATCTCAGCCGCTACTACCGCAAATCCTTTTCCTGCTTCCCCGGCTCTTGCGGCTTCTATCGAAGCGTTTAGTGCCAAAAGGTTTGTCTGGCTTGCTACCTTTAAAATATCGCCCGTCAGTGTATTGACCTGGTCAACGCTCTTGCTGTTTTCGATCGCTTGATTTAAGACGGACAAGATTTCGTTGATCTTGACGCTTGTTGTCTCCATATTGTCGCGTGCTTTGCCAGCCATGCTGTCTGCGTGTGCCTTCATCTTCTTGGAATAATCGTTGATCTCGCCTGTGCGTTCTGCAATGCTGATTACCTCTTCATTGACCGATTCTGCGTTTTCACTGATCGTCTGTGCATTGTTCGCGATCGCTTCCATCGTTGCCGTCAGCTCCTCGGTCAGTGCTGACATCTCAGATACGCTGTTGTTGGATGTTGTTACATTGTCCATGACCTCGGATACGACGAGATCCATTTTTTTAGAATTGTCTGTAATCATGCGGAAAATATTCTGCAATCTTTCCAAAAAGACATTGATTCCTTCCCCTAACGCGGCAATCTCATCGTTTGTTAAGATGCTGACACGTTTTGTCAGGTCGCCTTCCTTGCGGTCAATGCCCTGAATAATATCGGAGAGCTCCTTTTCTGCCGCCTTAATCGGGCGCAGTACGCGCCTGTTGGAGCTGTAGACAGAAAACAGCACTGCAAGAAGGCTGATGATGATTGTCACTGTAATCGTTACCTGGCTTGCCGCATACACGCTGGAAAGATGCTCTCTGGCTTCCTGCGCCGCTGCCTGTGCATGTTCTTCAATTACACTGATTTCATTTAAAATCGCTTCTACACACGGCGCTACTTCTGTACTTGCCGCCGTATTTGCCAGCGACTGCTGCACATTCGCGCTGAAAGCACAGACGCTGCGCAGTGCCAGCCGAAGCTGTTCAAACTGCGTGTTCATTGTCTCATACGACGTCTTGTCTTCATCGGTCAGGTATTTTTGATAGGCGTTTAAGCTGTCCGCCAGCTCTGCTTCTTTTTGTTTGATTGTATGGACGGTATCCATCATAGCGTTCGCGTTGATCGCTACCGCATGGGACAGCCCCAGATTATGTAGCTGCTGCACCTGTTCCTTAATGGAGCTTAGCTCGGTCAGGCTTTTCATATAATGGTCTGCGATCTGTGTCGCGTTCTCATTGACCTTGCGGATATTGGACATTGCGATTACGTTGGAAATCACTGCTACAATACCAAGGACTAAGACCGGCAGCATAATCCGTATTTTAATGCTTGTGCGTTTTTTCTGCTTCATCTTTTCATCCTCCTATTCCGTAATCCCGCTTACCATATCGTCCAGCAGGTCTTGTATCGGCACATTGCTCGGATTGCCTGCCGCGATCGTATGCCCAAACGCTTCTACCGGCTCCCAGTATTTCTGGCCGACTTTTTGCAGCACGCCAAACTCTGCCTGCTCCAAAGCCGCCAGTATCGCAGGATTGTGCGACGCCTCTGCCGCCGCGTTCTGGTTGGAAGGCCCGCGCTCGGCACGTTCAAACCGCAGCTTCTGGCTCTCTTCTCCGGTCAGGTATTCCGCCAGCTTTTCCGCCCAGCCCTTGTGCTTGGAATACGCGTTTACCCCAAGCAGGCGGTATCCGGTAAACGACGACATCTGCACCTGCCTGCCGCCGCATGTATACGCCGGGAGCTTGCAGGCACCGTAATCCGCGCCAAACGCTTTTTTCATCGGCGCAATATCCCATACGCCGCTGACTGCGGCAATCGCTTTCCCGTCCAGTGCCGCGCCTGACAGATCCGCATCGTTTAAAAATCCCGGATGCCTCGCAATAGACAGCATTCCCCTTGCCACGTCAAGCCCCGTAATCTCTCCTTTCGTCTTATTCCAGTCACAAAAATTCGTCAGCCCGTCCTCTTTTAACGCAAGCGTCATCCCGGTATTGCCAAAAAAGGAATACAAATACCATCCGCTCGACCAGTCCATAACAAACTTCTTGCCGTTTTTCTCACATACGTCTAAAATCCGGTCTAAAGACTTCACATCCTCTTTTGTAAAATAGTTCTTGTCATAATATAAAAAATAGCCGTTGTCCGCTGTCAGCGGATAAGCAAACATCTTGCCGCCAATCGACGCCGCGTCCACTGCGCCTTCCAGGTTTGCCGCCGCAATCGCCTGCGCGTTCGTCACTTCTTCCAGCACACCGGAAGCCGCCATCGTCAGCAACTGGTCATCCGGCAGGCTGAATACATCCGCACCGTTGTTGACATCCGCCAAAAATACGTCCTTGCAGTCTGCCGCGGCAACTGCTTCGCACTCGATCTTAAGATTTGCCTCGCCCTTATGGTCACTTACAAACTTGTCAATCTGTTCCTCAAACAGTGCCAGCTCCTCCTTGTCACACCAGAAACGCAGGCTGACATCCCCGCTGTCAAGCGCTTCGTCCCCGCCGGACGCCTCCTCTGCCGCCTCCTCAGACGTGCCTTCCTGTCCGGGATTTTCTTTTTTTCCGCAGCCGAAAAGACATGCTGCTGCAAGAAAGGACGCTGTAAGCATCCATCGAACTCTTTTTTCCATACGACACTCCCTCTTTCCTTTTTTCCTTTTCTGATATTTTCTTTTCCTTTCCCTTTTCCTGGAACCTCTATGTGATATAATAACAGATTTTAATAGAAAATACTACTGGGTTTTGTGTATTTTTTCAGATGTGGAACAAAGAGATGAGTGTGAGCCCATTGATGCAAAAGCCGCACGAAGCGGCAGCGTTACGCTCCCTCTTCGTTCAGCTTGCTCAGCCGCAGTGCCTGGTCAGCCGCAATACACGCGTCAATAATTTCCTGGATATCGCCATTTAAAATCTTATCCAGCTTATACAGCGTCAGGTTAATCCGGTGGTCTGTCACCCGCCCCTGCGGGAAATTATATGTGCGGATCTTCTCGGAGCGGTCGCCTGTCCCGATCTGGCTGCGGCGTGCTTCGGACTCTGCGTCCTGCTTCTTTTGCAGCTCTAAGTCGTACAGCTTGGCGCGCAGCAGGGCGAATGCCTTTTCTTTGTTTTGAAGCTGGGACTTTTCTGTCTGGCTGTAAATGACGATGCCCGTCGGGTAATGGGTCAGGCGCACCGCGGAATCTGTCGTATTGACGCACTGCCCGCCGTTTCCTGACGCACGCATAACGTCGATGCGGATATCCTTTTCATCAATCTGGACGTCTACCTCTTCCGCCTCCGGCATTACGGCTACGGTAATCGTAGACGTATGGATACGCCCCTGTGATTCTGTCTCCGGCACGCGCTGGACGCGGTGGACGCCGGATTCAAATTTGAGCCTGGAATAAGCGCCCTGCCCGGATACCATAAAGTTGACGGATTTCATGCCGCCGATGCCGATTTCTTCGATTTCCAGCGTCTCGATCTTCCAATGGCAGCTTTCTGCGTAATGGACATACATCCGGTAGATCTCTGCCGCAAATAAAGCCGCCTCGTCTCCGCCTGCGCCTGCACGGATCTCCACGATTACGTTTTTCTCATCGTTCGGGTCTTTTGGCAGCAGCAGTATTTTCAGCTCATTTTCCAGCCGTGCCACGGCTTCCTTGGACTCGTTTAATTCTTCCTTGGCAAGCTCGCGCAGCTCGTCGTCTGATTCTTCCTCCAGCATCAGAAGGCTGTCCTCAATGCCCTGCTTTGCCTTTTTATACTCCCCGTAAGCTTCTACGATCGGCGCTAAACTGCTCTGCTCTTTCATCAGGCTGCGAAAACGCTTCGTATCGTTTGCCACATCCGGCTCGCTTAACTGGTTCATGACCTCCTCATACCTTAGCACCAGGTCCTCTAATCGATCAAACATATTTTTCCTCCAACTTTTAACACCATCTTAAATCCGCCCCTTCACCACCCGCTCGTGATGCGCCAGGTCTTTAATCACCGCTACCTCCCGGTAGCCCGCCGCACACATCATATTGGTCACCGCAGGCCCCTGGTCATACCCGATTTCCACATACAAATACCCGTCTTTGTTCAGGTAGTCCTTGCTCTGCGCTACGATCTGGCGGTAAAAATCCAGCCCGTCCACGCCGCCGTCCAGGGCGCCAACCGGTTCAAAGTCGCGCACCTCCGGCATCAGGTTCAGGATATCTGCCTGCGCAATATACGGCGGATTGGATACGATCAGGTCAAATTTGCCGCTGATATTTTCATACAGGCTGCTGCGCACCCAGTCAACGTCTACCTCGTGCAGCTTCCCGTTTTCTTTTGCAACCAAAAGCGCCTGTTTGGAAATATCACTGCCCACGGCGTCCATCCCAGGAGCGTTTTTCATCAGGCTGATCGCGATGCAGCCAGACCCGGTTCCAAGATCTAATACCCGCATCCCCGGCTGGCAGATCTTTAGCGCTTCTTCTACGAGCGTCTCCGTATCCTGCCTTGGAATCAGCACATTGGAATTTACTTTGAAGTTCAGGCCCATAAATTCCTGTTCCCCTGTAATATATTGCAGCGGAATCCGTTCTGCACGCTTGCGTATCGCAATCTCATACTCAGACTGCTGCTCTAACGTCAGCGGTTCTTCCATATGAGAATAATAAAATGTAAGATTGATCCTGCACACTGTCTCCAACAGCAGCCAGGCGTCCAGCTTTGCTTCCGTGACACCCGCCTGCGATAGCACTGTGCTTCCCCAATCCGTCGCCTCGCGATAAATCATGCCACCCCTTCTTCCCTTTGACCATTGCCATTATTTGTTTTCATGTTCTTTTCTATATGCTTTCCAGTCAAAAACCGCTTCTACAGAAGCAATCCCGACCTCGATCATCGCATCGTCCGGCTCTTTTGTCGTCAGCCTCTGCAACGCCATGCCCGGCACGCTGACGGCATTTGCCAGTACATTGTCGCTTTTTCCGGCAAAACGGATCACCTCATACGCGCACCCGGCAATCACAGGAACAAACAGCAGCCGAAGCACAATCCTGAGCATAGAAGAATCCGTGCGGATAAAGAAAAAGAATACCATACTGATGCAGACAACAAGAAACAAAAAGCTGGTCCCGCAGCGTTTGTGCAGCCTGGAGCTTTTCCTGACATTTTCCACATTCAGCTCCATGCCGTGCTCGATACAGTTAATGCATTTATGCTCCGCGCCGTGATACATAAATACCCGCTGAATGTCCGAAAGCCTTGAGATCAGCAAAATATAAGCAAAAAACACCACAATGCGAAATACACTCTCCAAAAGAGACAGTACCGCCTGCGATGCAGTCCATCTGCGGAACATCCCGGCGATCAAATACGGAATCAGCATAAAGATCACAACCGCCGCCACAACCGAACATGCCATCGTCACGCCAAGCATCACCGATTGCCCTTTCCCCGCGTCCTGTTTTTGAGCATCTTCCTCTTCTTCAAAAAAAGAAGCCGAATATGCCAATGTCCGCATCCCAAGGACGAGCGACTCCATAAAATTAAAAACCCCGCGTACAAACGGCAGCCTGCGAATGCCTGTACCGGACAGGATTCCTTTATATTCTTTTTTATCTACCACAATCTCTCCGTCTGGCGTGCGCACGGCAACCGCATACCGCGTCCCGTTTTTCATCATCACGCCTTCCATCACAGCCTGTCCGCCGATTCCAGAATACCTCATCCGCTGTTCCTTTCAAACACGCTCTAGTAAAAAAGGTTGAGATTTCACAACCTCAACCTTGCCTGCCTCATTTTATGTTCTATTTCATGCCATATTTCTTATTGAACTGCTCAATACGTCCACGAGCCTGGCTAGCCTTCTGCTGGCCTGTGTAGAACGGATGGCACTTGGAACAAATTTCAACGTGAAGCTCTTTTTTTGTCGAACCGGTTACAAAGGTATTGCCACAGTTGCATGTAACGGTCGCCTGATAGTATTCTGGCTGAATATCTGTTTTCATTATTTTCACCTCGCATGTATCATAATCAGTAAATCTCGCTCAAAAAATTAACAGCGATATTATAGTAGCATATCCATATTCCATATGCAAGAGGTTTTTTTATATTTGGCAAAATTTACCTCGTTTTTCTGCTTCTCAGACTCTGCGCTTTTTCACAAGCTGGATAAAGTCGCGGTTATTGCTGGTATGGGAGAACATATTTAAAATATTTTCCACTGCCTCGTCGGTTTTCATGCCATTGATTCCTTTGCGCATAATGTCCACCGCTTCCCGCTCCTCCCTGTCAAGCAGCAAATCCTCCCGCCTGGTGCCGGATTTTACAATATCGATCGCCGGGAATACCCGCCTTTCTGAAAGCTTGCGGTCTAGCACGAGCTCCATATTGCCGGTTCCTTTAAATTCCTCATAGATCACATCGTCCATCTTGCTTCCGGTATCTACGAGCGCCGACGCAAGCACGGTCAGGCTGCCGCCTTCACGCATATTTCTCGCTGCGCCAAAAAAACGCTTCGGCATATGCAGCGCCGCCGGGTCAAGGCCGCCGGACAGCGTACGTCCGCTTGGCGGAACCGTTAAGTTATACGCCCTCGCCAGACGCGTAATGCTGTCCAACAAAATCAGGACGTCCTGCTTATGCTCGACCAGGCGCTTGGCACGTTCAATGACCATTTCCGATACACGCTTATGATGCTCCGGCAGCTCGTCAAACGTAGAATAAATAACTTCTACATTTTCCCCTTCAATCGCCTCTTTAATATCGGTAACTTCCTCCGGGCGCTCGTCGATCAGCAAAATAATCAGATGGATCTCCGGGTTATTTACCTTGACCGCCTGCGCGATCTGCTTTAACAGCGTCGTCTTGCCCGCTTTCGGCGGCGATACGATCATCCCGCGCTGTCCCTTGCCGATGGGAGAGACGAGGTCTACAATCCGCATCGACGTCGTCGTCCGGTTCGTCTCCAGCCTTAGCCTGGCATTTGGAAAGATCGGCGTTAAGTCCTCAAAGTTCCTGCGCTGCGCCACAACGGACGGATGGTAGCCGTTGATCGTTGTAATATACAGCAGCGCGCTGAACTTCTCGCCCTGTGTCTTTATTCTTGTATTGCCGCGTACAATATCGCCCGTTTTCAGCCCGAACCGGCGGATCTGGGACGGCGAAACATACACGTCATGCTCTCCCGGCAGATAATTCTCACAGCGGATAAACCCATACCCATCCGGCATTACCTCTAAAATGCCGTCGGCAGTTACCCCGCTGTCCAGCTCAGAGTTAATATCTTCCTTATTATTATCATTCTCCTGCCTGCGCGGACGCATCTCACGCCCCATATTCTGAGACTGCTGCGGTTCCTGCCTGTCGAATGTACGATTCTCGCTTCGTTCCTGCCTGTCGGAAAAACGATTGTCGGCACGTTCCTGTCTGTCAGAGATACGATTGTCGCCTCGTTCCTGTCTGTCAGATGTACGATTTTCAATACGCTCCTGCCTGTCAGGTGTACGATTTTCAATACGCTCCTGCCTGTCAGGTGTACGATTTTCAATACGCTCCTGCCTGTCGGATGTACGATTCTCGCTTCGTTCCTGCCTGTCCATACGTCCTTCTGCGCGATCCTGTCTGTCGGCACGGTTTTCCGTACGGTTTCGTGTTTCCTCCGATTTTTCCGGCTGTGTGGCTGCATGTGGCTGCTCCATGCCCGGCTTGTCCGGCTTCTCTGCTTCCTGTGCCGTCTCAGCCTGCTCCTTTTGCTC
The DNA here is from genome assembly GCA_947090545.1 of uncultured Eubacterium sp. Classification (GTDB taxonomy): domain Bacteria; phylum Bacillota; class Clostridia; order Lachnospirales; family Lachnospiraceae; genus Eubacterium_J. The sequence goes on from CAMUPC010000119.1 coordinate 8,350, forward strand.
CCTGAGCTTTTCATCCTCTGATACCATACGGTCAATCAAGTCCGATTTTTTTAATCCACTAATCCCTCTTAATCCGCGTGCTTTCGCGAGCTCTCTTAAGACAGCCAAAGATAAAGTTTCATATTTTTCCCTCATTCAAATTCTCCTATTCTTCGTAGTAATATTGGGATTCATCAATCCGAACGCCATAAACAAAATTGCTGAAATCTGTTTGAGCAAACTGTGAATTCAATCTGACTAAAGATACATAATTGAGTGTATTATACACCATTCTTTGGAAAATAGGAAGCCCTTTTTCTTGATTTATGAAATATTGGTGATATCATTGTGATCATGGGGGAAGTTTTGGTAACATTTCACATTTTAACAGCAAAACTGCTGCACAGCCATCCCAAACAATCGCTGTACAGCAGCACGCCGTTCTTATTTATCCAGCTTCCAGATCTCGTCGTTATACTGCGCAATCGTGCGGTCTGCCGAGAAAAATCCTGCCTTGCTGATATTGACAAGCATCATCTTCGCCCATGCCTTACGATCTTCGTACGCCGCAAGCGCCCGGTCCTTTGTCTGCACATAATCCTGAAAATCCGGGAACGTCATAAACCAGTCCTTGTTCAGCAGCTCGTGATAAAGGCGCTCCAGGTTTTGCGCGCATCCGACTGCCTTTACCTCATCGCTGACAATAAAATCAACTGCTTTCTTAAGGTCCTCGTCCTTTTCATAATAATCCTTTGACACATAATCTGCCCTTGCATAGCGGTCAATTACCGTCTGGCTGGACTCCCCAAAGGTAAAGATATTGTCCTCTCCTACGAGGTCTGCAATCTCCACATTTGCCCCGTCCTTCGTGCCAAGCGTTACCGCGCCGTTTAACATAAATTTCATGTTGCTCGTGCCTGACGCTTCCTTAGACGCAAGCGAAATCTGCTCGGAGATGTCACATGCCGGGATCAGCTTTTCGGCAAGCGTTACATTATAGTTTTCCACCATAACGACTTTTAAGTACGGGCTTACCTGCGGGTCGTTGTTAATAATCTCAGACAGGCATAAAATCAGGTGGATAATATCTTTTGCGATAACATACGCCGGAGCTGCTTTCGCGCCGAAAAAGACGGTAATCGGGCGGACAGGCAGCTTGCCTTCCTTGATTTCAAAATATTTGTGGATCACATACAGCGCGTTCATCTGCTGGCGCTTGTACTCATGCAGCCGCTTAATCTGGATATCGTATACCGAATCCGCATTGATCTCAATATTCTGCGTCTGTCTTAAATAATCACGCAGCACCGCTTTTCTTGTATCCTTGATTGCGAGCAGCTTTTCCAAAACCGCGTCGTCATTGACAAAGCCAGCCAGCTTTTCCAGCTCCATCGCATCTTTTTTAAATCCTTTTCCAATCAGCTCTTCGATCAGGGACGTAAGCTGCGGATTGCAGTACAACAGCCAGCGGCGGAACGTAATGCCGTTTGTCTTATTGTTGAATTTTTCTGGATAGAGCTTGTAAAAATGGTTCAGCTCCGTCTCTTTTAAAATCTCTGTATGCAGCGCCGCAACGCCGTTGACGCTGATGCCGTAGTGGATATCGATATGCGCCATGCACACGCAGTTGTCCTTGTTAATAACCGCTACTTTTTCATCATGGTATTTGTGGTTGACCCTGTTGTTCAGCTCAAAAATAATCGGCACAAGGTGCGGCACTGCCTGCTGCATAAAGTGCATCGGCCATTTTTCCAACGCTTCCGCAAGGATCGTATGGTTCGTATAAGCACATGTTTTTGACACAACGCCAATCGCCTCATCGATCGTAAGCCCCCGCTCCATTAACAGCCTAATCAGCTCTGGAATGACCATCGTCGGGTGCGTATCATTAATCTGGATCACCGCATAATCCGCCAGGTCGTACAGGTTGGAGCCCTTTGCCGTACATTCATCCAAAATCAGCCTTGCCGCGTTCGATACCATAAAATACTGCTGGTAGACTCTCAGCAGCCGCCCGCTCTCATCGCTGTCATCTGGATACAAAAACAGCGTCAGGTTCTTGGCATACTGCGACTTGTCAAACGTAATCCCATCCTGCACCAAAGACTCATCTACCGATTCCACATCAAATAAATGCAACTTCGTCGTGCGGTTTTCATATCCTACGACGTCAATATCGTACATCCTGGACTGCACCGCAAACCCGCCGAAATGGATTTTGTACGTTTTATCTGTCTTAGTCAGCCAGGACTGCGGCGTGATCCATGGATTTGGCTCTTCTTTTTGCAGGTTGTTTTCAAATACCTGGCGAAACAGCCCCAGATGGTAGTTAAGCCCCACGCCGTCCCCGTTTAACCCAAGCGTTGCAATCGAATCGAGGAAACATGCCGCCAGGCGCCCAAGCCCGCCGTTTCCCAAAGACGGCTCCAGCTCGATCTGCTCAATATCCGCCATAGACTTGCCGCATGTTTCCAGCTCTTTATTGACCTCATCGTATAAGCCAAGGTTAATCAGGTTATTGGAAAGCAGCTTTCCGATTAAAAACTCGGCGGAAATGTAGTACAGCTTCTTCTTTCCCTGGCTGCTCTCTTTTTCCTTTGCCCGTTCTTTTACATACTCCAGGAGTGCTGTGTAGATTTCTTCGTTTGTGCATTCGTTCATAAAACGTCCGAAGCGTGATTTTACGTATTCATTTGCTGTCATGATTGAGTCCTCCCTATTTTAATTTGTTGTTGCTTGTTCTCTGATGATTGTTTATCAAGTACTTAAGGATGATTTTTGCGGGAAATTTGGCCATGTGCTGCGTTTTTGTGCATACGGGGACGCTGGGAGAGGGGATGGGCACGCGCTGGCTGCGTCCGTTCCAGAAGGTTAAGAATCCCTAAGCCTCCTGCGGTTACGCTGAGGCACCGTCCGGGCGCGGCACCTAGTTCGCCCTGGCGTTCCGCCAGCAGCTAAAGGTGCCGCTTGGCTTCGCCCCTGCTTTGGTTCAGCAGGAGGCTAAGGGCTTCTAAACCTTCTTCCAAGGCCGCAGCCAGCGCGTGCCCATCCCCTCTCCCGGCTGGTTTTCGTATGTTCTGCAAAAATATTGGCACATAGTTTTACATTGTATATTTCCGGCAGGTTCTTGTCTCTGCGTGGTATTGACACAGTTTGGGTTGTGCTGTGCTTTGCCTTGTATTTTGTTTCGGATAGGACACCAGCGCATTTGATGATTGGCTGTGAACGATCATCTATTTAGAGCCTTGAAAAGCCAGCCGGAGGAAGGGGAGCGGGGCTTGCTTCCTGTGACTATGGAAA
>CAMUPC010000120.1 GCA_947090545.1 uncultured Eubacterium sp.
GGGCTCCTTACATTTTGGAACCGGAACAGGAAGCAAGCCCCGCTCCCCTTCCTCCGGCGTCCTACTCGCAAAAACCCTCAGCCCTCTTCCGAAACGCCCTGATTTCCTCAAGCCTCTTTAAAGCCCCCGCTTCCTCCCCCTGTCCTGTCGGCACATAATACACCCTTCCAGCCAGGGAATCCGGCAGGCACTGCATATCTGTCAGCTTTTCTTTTGTATCATGCGCATACTGGTACCCTTTTCCATAAGAAAGCTCCTCCATCAGCTTTGTCGGCGCATTGCGGATTACAAGCGGCACTGGTTCTGAAAGCTGCTCCAGGGCGTCTTTTTTCGCCTGTTCATATGCTGTGTAAAGTGCATTGGATTTTGGTGCCAGTGATAAATATACGACTGCCTGTGTCAGATGCACTGAGCACTCTGGCATTCCGATCAAATGACATGCCTGAAATGCCGCTACCGCGACCTGGAGCGCCTGCGGGTCTGCGAGCCCTACGTCCTCGCTTGCAAAGCGGGCCACACGCCTTGCTACATACAGCGGGTCCTCTCCTGCCTCTAACATCCTGGCAAGCCAGTAAACCGCAGCGTCCGGGTCGGAATTGCGCATGGATTTATGCAGTGCCGAGATCAGGTTGTAATGTTCTTCGCCTTTTTTGTCATAGAGCAGCGACTTTTTTGATGTACACTGTGCCAGCGTCTCTTCTGACACTGTAATTGTGCTGCCGCATGGATCGCCGTTTAACACTACCATTTCCAGCGTGGACAGTGCTGTGCGCGCATCTCCGTTTGCAAACTTCGCAATTGCCTGGATCATATGCGATGGCATTACAACGTTTACATTGCCAAATCCGAGCGGGTCTTTTAAGGCGCGCTGCAAAAGCTGCGTCAGGTCGTCTGTGCCAAGTGCCTGTAGGACAAATACCTTGCAGCGGGACAATAAAGCCCCGTTTATTTCAAAAGACGGATTCTCTGTCGTCGCCCCGATTAAAATAATGCTGCCTTTTTCCACAAACGGAAGAAACGCATCCTGCTGTGCCTTGTTAAAGCGGTGGATTTCGTCTACAAATACGATCGTTTTCTCCCCGTACCTGCGGTTTTGCTCCGCCTGTTCCATTACGCTGCGGATTTCCTTAATGCCGCTTGTCACAGCCGAAAAATTAATAAAGGCGGCTTTTGTATGGTTTGCTATAATTCTCGCCAGCGTTGTCTTGCCGACTCCTGGCGGGCCCCAAAAGACCATTGACGAGACTTGGTCGCTTTCAATGAGCCGCCGCAGCACCTTTCCCGGCGCCAGCAAATGCCGCTGCCCGACATATGCATCCAGGCTCTGCGGGCGCAGCCTTGCCGCCAAGGGCTGCGGCACCTGGCTTTCAAATAGTGTCATCTGTTCCATGCCGATGCCTCCTTACAAACGGGTAATTCTGTGTTCTGGCACATTCTAACCCTGATTATACCAGAATCCGGCTTTTTTTCAATGGATGATTTCACTGCTGCCCGGATAAAAATTTTTTGCCACAAAGCATGGCAGTTTTCTTAAAAAGGCATGTACGAACCGCACATGCCTTTTTCCATTGTTTTATTATTCATGCCCTGTACGCTTTCCCCGCCGCACGCCAACCTGCTCTCCAAGCCTGACCTTCGTCTCGGTCCCGCTTTTGGAATACCGCAGCAGGTCTCCGTCCGGCAGCACAGCCCCTTTTTGTGTCAAAATAATGACTGTAGAGCCGCCAAAAGCAAAAAACCCTTTTTCCTCTCCGCGCCGCACCGTGCGCTCTCCCGGCGCATTTTCAATCCTGCCTACAAACATTGCTCCTACCTCCATTTGCAGCATCGTCTGAAAATGCGCCGTTTTCAGCATACAGTACTCTCTCGTATTCTCCTTATAGATCGGGAATACGTCATTCGCCGCCGGGTTGACCGTATGCAGCACGCCGGGAATCCTGCGGTGCTTAGATACCACAGCGTCATCTGGATAAATATACCGGTGGTAATCGTCCACGCACAGCCGGAATACCCATGCATACCCGCCCGCAAACCGCCTGGCAAGCTTTTGGTCTTTTAACAGGCTCTCTACCGTATAGCGTGTATGCTTGACTAAAAACGAGCATGACTCATCCACTTTATAAACACTCAGCCTGCCGTCGCAGGGGCTTATAAACACTCCCGGCTCCTGTACGACAGAGCGTGCCCCGTCTGCCAGCTTCCTTGTAAAGAAGTCATTAAAGGAGCGGTAATGCGCCTTTTCATAATCCTCCATCGAAATGCCCTGACAGCGGATAAATAATGGAACCAGGCAGGCGGAAGCCCTTGTATCCAAAAGCCACGCCCCCAGCCTTGACACCCGCGGCGCGGTAAACGGCTGTAAAAGCAGCCGCCCCGCCTTCGTGCCATATAAGATCCCAAGCAGAAGGTCCTGCATGGAACGTTCTTTTTTGATCTTTCCCATCCGGTCTGCGGTCAAATGTACCATATTGTTCTCCTTTCCTGTACGGCTCACTGCCTGATACCCGCTTCCTCTCGTTGTGGCCAGCCGGCTCAGCGAAACAACGACATCGGGAATCTCGAATGATGGATAAATACCCACCAGCTTCTCCCAATAAAAATCAAAATAATAACCGCAAACGCCACGACGCCGACAAGCAGCACCAGCTCCATCACTGTCGGCTTGCGCAGCTTAAAGTCTACGATAAACAGCGCGCCTACTGTCATAACCAACAGGTGCATCAGTATCAAAAACACTTTCCTGCCCGGAAGCAGCGGGGACAGCACGAACAAAAGCGGCAGCGCAATCGCCATCGATGTAATCGGCAGCCCCTGGTAGTACTTTTTATCCTCTTCGGTCGTTTCCTGGCGCTTTTGCTCCACCACATTAAAATGCGCCAGCCTGACCAGCCCGGCAAGCCCGTACAGTATCAAAACCGCCACACTGCACAGGTGCCTCATCCCGCTCTGATAGCAAATTATCATCGGCAGGATGCCAAAACAGACGATATCACACAACGAATCGACCTGTATGCCAAACTTTTTCTCATCCTCCGTACGGTCTTTTTTCGTCCTCGCCACTTTTCCGTCAAACATATCACACAGGCCGGAACAGGCAAGGAAGAAAATCGCCCATCGAATATGCATCGATATCGCACAAAAAATCCCCGCCCCAGCCGATGCAAAGCTGATATAAGTTAATATCACTGTATAATCCCAAACACCCAGCATGTATGATCTCCTATTCTGTTTATTCTAACTCCTTCATCCCCCGCGGAGCCGTTTTCTTTTGCTCCCGCACCGTATAATAAAGCTGCGCTACAATGGTAAACAGCGCGCTGATAATAAGCTGGCTGTAATAAGAAAGCCCTCTGGACAGTACCATCGCAGGCAGAATCAGCGCCGCAAACACGTTTTTAAAGATTTTTAAAAACAACGTTTCGCTGATTCCCATCCCGCCCGGAAGCGGCAGCATATCGACCGAAACCGCGATCACGCCCTGCAAAAGCACGACATCCTGCATCGGCGTCCCATGCAGCCGCAAAGCCAGATACACCATCCATGTCACCGCAAATAACGCCAGCCGCTGTACAAATGTAATTAAAATCACCGAAGCGATCACGCCTTTATGCTCCTTTAAATACGCCGCCGTTTCCCGGTATACATCCATCGACGTTAAAAACCTGTCCCTGCGCGCCTGCTTCTTTTTCATCAGGCGGCACCGTTCCAGCCAGTCCATCCCGGATAAAACAATCCTTTGTGCAAGCACCGGGTGAAACACCAGCACCGTCATAAAGCTGACACAAAAGATATTTAACAAAATCCCCAAATAATACACGGGAAGGATCTCCTGTAAGTAATGGTGCAAAAATCCCTGTCCAAACAGCACGATCCCAACCCCAATCACAACAAGCACAAGCTTATATGTAATCGTAACGACCATCAGGATCACAGCCGCAACCGGAATGGGTATGTTTTCTTTTTTCATATAATAAATCTGCATCGGCTGCCCGCCTGTAGCAGAAGGCGTGATACAGCAGAAAAAAAATCCGACCGAAGAAAACAAAAAGCAGATCCTTTTCCTGATATAGATGCAAAACGAGCGCATCATATACCAAATAATTACAGACTCGCCCCAGATCGAAAATACGGACAGAAAAACCGCAAACGCCAAAAACCGAAGATCGGCGCAGCGGATCGCCTGCATCATCGCACCCAGGTCCTCCCCATGAAACACGCCGTAGACGGTCAGTACAAAAACAGCAGCCAGAAACACCGCGTTTCCGATCTCTTTTCGTTTACTCTGCATCCTTCGCTCCCCTTCGCAACATCTTCCCGTTTACAAAATCCAGCACTTTCTCATAGCCCTTCCAGACAGCCGGCTGCTTCGCAGCCCAATAGCTTGCCTCGGCAAGCAGCACGCCGCCAAATACATCGACGACTACATGCTGTTTCGTCGTCAGCGTCGATATACAGACCAAAACCGCCATAACAAGCGACGCGCCCCGATACCAGAGCGGATACTCCTTCCTTCCCCGCAGCCCGATATAGCAAAACCAGCTTACAAGGCAGTGAATCGACGGAAACAGATTGTCCGGCGCATCCAACTGATAGATCAGCAGTACCACACGGTTCCAAAATCCGTCCGGTGCAATCACAGGCCTCGTATTCGTAGTCGGAAACAGCAGGTACACCGCAAAGCAGACAATCCTCGAAAGAAAATCCGCCGCAAAAAAACGGCACATGTCTTTTTTTGCCTGCCGCGCAATGCATATATAATTCCATGCCCAAAAGAGATAGCATCCTATATAAATCGCTGCTGACGGCGTCCACAGCGGAATCAGCCCATCCAGCGCGCCTTCTATCTGAAAATGCCTCCACTCTCCTGCAATCATCCTCGCTCCCGCATAGACCGCCATATTAAATACAAATGCAAAAAGCAGCGGTATCATACGGTCTTTTGGAATGATTTGAGAAATTTTTAATGTTCTTTCCATATCACTCTCCTGTCGCTCGTTTTTCTTACATCCACACACTCTGCACTTTAGTATAGCATAGCCTTTTTCCATCACTCAAGTATTTTTGCATAACTTAAGCCAATCTTAAGAAATTTAAGATATTCTTTATCATTCTTACATTTTTGTCATGATGTGCGAAAACAGCCCTGGAAGGAACTTCCGGGGTTATTTGATACCTGTTTTTCTTTTCAATACTGAAAAATAATGGGCGATCATAAATCCAAAATCTGCTGGATGCCTGTTTGCCGGCACTTTTATGACTGACAGTCCGTCGATCATTGCAATAACTCCCTAAAGCCAATCAACATTGTGAATAGAAAATACCAGCTTAACAATATTATCTTTGTAGAGATGTGAAATTGCCGTCCTTACTTCATCATTTGTAAGCTTTGTTTCTTCTGCAAGTTTTGAAACAGTTGATACAAATGAACCACGTGGCACCGTTATCCCTCTAAACTTTCCCTCTACCCAGTTCGCTTTTAAAATCCATTCCTGAACTGCCTGAATGCGCCAGATTTGCCATTCTTCATAGCCTTTGCCAGTTATACCTGTCCAAAATTTCAGTTACTTTTGTTTCTAATGCCTGCGCCAGTTTGCCAAGCGTCGCAATTTTACAGCCGCCAGCTTTCATAATCCGGCGGTATGATGCATAGCTGATTCCGGCTTTACTACACAAATCATATGGATTCATACAAAGTTCTGCCATTCTCAACTGTACTTTGTTCTGACTGATTTTTAGGCTCGTCATTACTGCTGCCATTCTTTTACCTCGCTTCCTAAATTTTGTATTTGACAGATATTTTTTTATCTTTTATGATATAAGTATCTCAGACAAATATTTATCCGTCAATACATGGAAGATACTTTTTTATCTGTACATTTTTATCCGTTAATGCTACTCTTAAAAAGAGGTGAATTAATATGGAGAAACAAGTAACCACAGGGGAAAAAATCCGACATCTACGATTAGAACGAAATTTGACACAAAAAACATTGGCGAATAAATGCGGAATGTACGAGTCACAAATAAGAAAGTATGAAACTGGAAAAGCCAATCCAAAAATAGAAACACTCCAAAAAATAGCAGATGCACTTAATGTTCCATTATTTGAACTTATGGAAAATTTAGAAACAAAGAGAATTTGTAAAAAAATCGGTAGTAAAGTGCAAAATCTTCGTAAAAGTCAAGGACTTACTACAAATGACCTAGCTAAATTATCCGGTATCGACGAAACCATTATACAATGCTGCGAAGATGGCACAAATATAATCGAATTGGAAGCGTTGAAACAAATTGTGGTAACACTTGGCGCATCTCTTTTTAGTATAGTAGACAACTGGTCTATCTATCCCAATAGACCAGATGATTTTACATGGTATGCCGGAAATTATAGTGACCTTATAAAAGCAGGTGAACGCGAACAAAAACATGAAGAAAACCTTTTGCTTGCCGATTATAAAAAACTAAATATAAAAGGACAAAACGAAGCAAGAAAAAGAGTTAATGAACTTACAGAAATCAAAAAATATACTGAACTAGAAGATGAATTTTATGAATAAACCAAACCACTTTCAGATGAGCGAATAGAAGCGTCACACGGCATACTGCAAATTAAAGGGTACCCATCCAGAAATTGCAGGGAGTAGGCTAATCAGATCCCCTCTGGATCGGATATGCTCCTGAATACACTCAACGCAATCTTGCGTCTACATTTTAAATGCGACCTATTTTTCGATTTCAAATCGGGAAACTGCTGTACCATGACAATATAATATATTTACCTGGACAGCCGGGGGACGTGCTCCATTCCCATTCCGAGTTCTGCGGAAAGGGGTGGTATGATGAGTACATATGAAGAATTTATGGTAATCTTAACCACTGCGTTATTGATTGTTGCGATTCTGAATTTTACACATAAAAAATAGCCGTCCTGACTTTGGCGAGTTGGCAGCTATTTTTTAACTTGAATTATTTCGCCGGAACGGGTGAGGTGCATTCACCTTCCGGCTGTCCTGTTAAATATATTATATACAATCATCACAGATAAATCAACAGAAAATTGCACCATGACAACATAATATGCTTACCCAGGGAGCCGAAGGGGCGATATGCCAGCCGCCGAGTTTTACGAAAGGGGCTGATGCCAATGGTTACATATGGTGAACTTTTCACATTCGTAATTATGCTTTGCGCCGTTATAACTCTTGTTATCAACATTACACGCAAAAAGTAGCGCCCCCGCTCTGGTAAAGTAAGGCGCTACTTTTTGTAGTAAATTATTTTCCGGCGGCTAGGCTTCATCTAGCTTTCGGCTCTCTTGTTAAGCATATTATACGCCATCCGTGCGGGAATTGCAACCCATAAATGAAACTGCCCCAGCGCACCACCGCCAGGACTTTCAGATAGATACCATAAGGACTGATTTTTATGCCAAGAGGAAAAGCCTTGCGCCGCCCGAACGGTTCAGGGACGATTGTTAAACTATCAGGAAAGCGCCGCAAACCATATGAAGTACGAGTAAATACGTTCATCAATGAATAGGGGTATCCTTCCTTTCTTCCTATGACGTGCTTGGACGTTTTGAAAACAGGCTGGATGCAGATATTGCCCTTGCAGAATTCAACCGCGATCCATTTGATGTAAAGAATCGCAAAATTACTTTTAAAGAAGTCTATCAAATATGGTATAATTGGAAATACATCAACTCTGCAAAAACATATTCAAGAAGTTCTATAGATTGTACTACAGGAGCATTCATAAAGTGTTCCTCTCTGCATGGTAAAAAGATCATAGAAATACGCACCAGTGATATGCAAAAGATTCTGGATGACAGTTGAAGATGATGAAGCTGGCGTTCCATTTACCCATGAAGAAATATGTCACTATTCTAATAACTCCTTTGCCCTGTCCCTCCATATAGAAAAATCCCCCCTGCCGCCTTACGCTGTACAAGGAGGACGCCTTTACTATGCAGCCTTGGCTTTTGTTGGCTCTGCCGCTGCTGCTGTACTCTGCTCCATTTTGAATATTCTCTTGACACCACAGAAAGAAAAAACAGCAAAAACTGCCAATTTTTTCTTTCCTGTTGCAAAATAAAGAAAAGTGGTATACAATACTGTATTTGTGTCAGGACGGAGCCGCTCATGTAAAGCACCGGCTGCAATCCTGCACCGCCCGATACACCGCACCAGCCAGGCTCGCCAGTGCGACGCCAAACAATCCAAGCCATACTGGAAGCGCGACTGCTGTGTAAAACCGGTCCTGCAATGCGGCAAGCCACCAGACAACACTCCATGCCATACATGCCATTGCCGCCATCGCCTCATTTTGCACGTATGGATTACACAGGTTCTTAAAACAAATCCACGCCGTTACAGCCATCGGAAACAGAAACTGCACCAGTATTTCCGCAAATGTAAGAGAAAGCTGCCCGTGCAGCACCATACAAAATACGGACAGCAGCACCAGGTCTACGATTCCAAACAGCAGGATGCGCGCCGCGTAAATCTGCCTGAGGGAATAAAACGCCGCGGTTTCGATCTCCATACAGCAGCAGGCCCTGTTTTTCCACAATTCAGGAATCACCAGTATCATAAACAAGACGGCTGTAATTCCAAGGCTCCTGCGGATATAGTACACTTCCCGCATATAAGACAACATGCCGCCCGCTGCCACCAGTAACAGGATCTGGCAAAGCCACCACCTTTTTCGGATCTGGCAAAGCTGCGTCCACAAAAACTCCCCATAGGACAGCATTTTCTCAGCTTCTTTTTCATAATACACCTTTTTTGATTCCCGAATAGCCTTAAGCACCTCTTTCTCGTCAACGACAACCGAAATCTGCCGCCTGTATGCATCCAGCCTTTCCTCCAAATCCATATGCCCCTCTCCTTTCTACTTTCCTTCCTTCTTTCTACTTTCCTTCTACTTTCCTTCTTTTTTCCTTCCTTCTTTCTTCTTTCCTTCTTTTACGGCACCTTTACGCTTCCTTCTCCAGCAGCGCCTTCAACTGTTTTTTCGCCTGACGCAGCCTGTATTTTACAAGCGGCAGCCCAATCCCCAATACTGCGGCTATCTCCTTAAGCTTCAGCTCCTGAAAATAATACAGGATCACAACCTCCCGAAATTCTTCCGCCAGAGCGTTCAGCGCCGCCTGCATATCCATCTGCTCCACCATTCCCGCAAAAGGATCTGCGGCGGCACCGGCTTTTGCTTCCAGCTCTTCTTTTTCCATGACATCTTCTTTTTTCTTCTTATAATAATTTTTGCACAGATTGCCCGCGATCGTATACAAATAATTTTTTGTCTTTCCACGGTAATGGTACACACTCAGGCTTGCAAAAAAACGCAAAAACGTCTCCTGGGTCAGATCCCTGGCATATTCGCTGTCAAAACAGTGGTATCTGCAATATTTTAAAATGTCCTCATAATATTTTCGGATAAACTGGCCAAAAGCATCCTCTTCGCCTTGCTTCATCTTCATCAGCAGTAAAAAATCGGTGTCCACAGCTACCTCCCCACGTTCCTTACTCCGTATAACAACTCTGCTGTGAAAAAAGACAGCACGGACGAAAAAAACCGCCTGCCCTCCTTACAAGAACAAGCGGTACGCACTATTTCACATGCTGGTGTGTAAATAGATGCTCCTGGCAATATTCATAATTTCCCGCGCATTTGGAACAAAAGCGGAACTCAAGCGCCGGGTCATCCAGCTCCGTCCTGCCGCAGATGGCACATTTATGCTTGGTAATGCCTGCATTCTGCGGACGGCTTACTGCCTGGCGGTATACCCTCCTGCGGTGCACCTCCTTTGGCGAATAGCGGTACAGGTCGCGCGTAGATAAAAAGAAGATCCCAAAGTTCAGCAGCGACATAATCATAACGATCCTCTGCGGCCACGCACTCTGCACCAGGTCAAGCAGCATCAGCACCGCATACACGTATGCCATCCATTTCATCTTGATCGGTATGATAAAATACAGCATCACCTGCATATTCGGATAGCATACGGCAAACGCGAGAAATATGGACATACAGATATAATACGTACTGACCTGCATACCAACAATCGTACCAGTAATCGCCGCGTTTCCATACATCGCTGTCATAACGAGCCAGGTAGCAAACGCACCGATAATCGTATACAAAACGCCGCCGAAAATATAGACATTGTACCGAAAGACACCCCAGGTACGCTCCAGGTTCATGCCAAGCTGGTAATAAAACAGCATCATAATTGCATAAAACAGGACGCTTTGCATAGACGGCGGGATCAAAACCCAGGTCACCAGGCGCCAGACCTGCCCGTGAAAGATCTGGTACGGATCTAAGGTCAGGTAATTCAGCATTCCAGGCGCCATCCTGCCCAATACATACCCCGCCACGTACCCGAAGATCAGATACATCGTCAGGTTGGATACCGCGTATTTTGAAAACTTACGCTCCAGTTTGTTCATAAAGTTCATTAGGGCCTCCATTTTGCCGCTTTTCCTTTGTACTGCTTTTGCAATACACGGTACGGCAACGTATTTTCTTCCTCTTTTAAGAATTATAGTAAGACAGGCATATTTTGTCAATCAAACCGATGCTTCTTTCATAAAATTTATAAAAAATTCATAGTTATCTGAAAGCATCTCTTACCGCTGCACACCCAAATATTCCTGCATCATGTCATGTGTAATCCCTTTATTTTCAAATGCCGTCCCCCTTGAATGCTGCCCGTACGCAGGCTTACAAACATACGAGCCATAATTGCCCGCTCTGCATTCTTCCGCTGCCACCTGCCCGTCTGCTGCCTGCGCCTGATTCTCCTGGCTGATTGGCATCGATGCTTTTTCCTGATACTCTCCCTGGCTTACTTGCATTGCCGCTTCTGCCTGAGCTTCTCCTTGGCTGATTGGCATCGATGCTTCTGCCTGAGTTTCTGTCTGGCTTACTTGCATCGCCGCTTCTGCCTGAGCTTGTGTCTGGCTTACTTCTATGACCGCTTCCGCCTGGAACTCTCTCTGGTTTGACGATATCGGGACCGGCGCTTGTGCCGACTGATTTGACAGCATCTGTGCTTCTGACGGTATCTGCTGATTTTCCGGCATCGATGCCGCAGCACGGGTTTTCTCCTGATTTTCAGCATTTGGTGTGGTATGGGCTTCGCTCTGATTTCCCGGCATTGCCGTTTCCGCCAGCTCCTGCATCCTGTTCAAATTATTTCTGCCTCCAAGCATTCCTCTGCCCATTGGCATTGCGTTATTTTCTCCAACCCTGCTGCCCATCGGCATTGCGTTATTTTCTCCTGCTCTGCTGCCCATCGGCATTGCATTATTTTCTCCTGTTCTGCTGCCCATCGGCATTGCATTATTTTCCCCTGTTCTGCTGCCCATTGGCATTGTGTTATTTTCTCCTGCTCTGCTGCCCATTGGCATCGATGCAGGAGCATTCCAGGCACCATTCGTATCCATTGCATTTCTGTCCTCTGACCGCTTCATACTGTCAGAAGGCACCGCTGGCTGCATCCAGCTTTCAGTATTATTTTCAGGCATCGGTACCGGCTGCGTCCAATTTCCTGTATTCCCATTCCCTGGCATCGG
>CAMUPC010000121.1 GCA_947090545.1 uncultured Eubacterium sp.
CAAGGGCGAACTAGGTGCCGCGCCCGGACGGTGCCACAGCGTAACCGCAGAATGCCTAGGGATTCTTAACCTTCTGGAACGGACGCCGCCAGGACGTGCCAATCCCCTCTCCCAGCGTCCCTCCCGCAAAAAGTCCCCAAAACTGCAAACACAGTCTCAGGGACAAAAAAACATCTACTATTTTTTTATTAACCGCACTTACTTCACACGAATCTCCACCACACTACAAGCAGGCAGCACCACCTTCATCCGGTCACCGCTCAGCGTATACCCCTCAAACGCTTCCTCCTTCACATTCCAAGGCTCATCAAACGTATTATACGCATGAATATCCGCGTGCGCAACAGCATTCGCTTCCACAACCTCATACACCCGGTCGCCAGTAAACCGCACATCCAGCTCATGGCTGTCCGTCGCGGACAGGTTATTCAGCGTAATCGTAATGATCCCGTCCTTCTCAGATACAGATTCCGAAATCTGCGGCACCATCCATTCACCCATACCGATCTCGTCAACGCCTGTCAGCTCACTGCTCACAAGCTCCGCGCCCTGATGATGGCGGTACATATGAAAGACGTAATAGGTCGGCGTCTTGATCATTTTCTCGCCTTCTGTCAGCAGCATCGCCTGGAGTACGTTGACAGTCTGCGCGATACATGCCATCTTGACCCGGTCGCAGTGCTTATTGAAGATATTGAGCGTAATGCCTGCCACAAGCGCGTCGCGAACCGTGTTCTGCTGGTATAAAAAGCCTGGATTGGTGCCTGGCTCGCAGGTAAACCAGGTTCCCCACTCGTCTACGGACATGCCGATGTGCTTCTTCGGGTCAAAGCGGTCCATAATCGTGCCGTGACGGTCGATCAGGACTTCCATGAAAAGCGCCTTGTACAGCGTCTTGTACCAGGCCTCTTCATCAAAATCAGTCGCGCTGCCCTTGACCTCCCAGCCTTCTGGATGGACATAATAATGCAGTGACAAAAAATCCATATTCCCGTGCTTTTTCTTTTCCACATGGGCAAAGCAGGTTTTCATTACGTCCTTTGTCCAGTAATAATCATCGACATTCGCGCCGCAGCAGACTTTTTCAATCGGGTCTTTCTTTTCGTCCAGGTTTTTGACAAAGGTCTGGTAACGGCGGTATTCGTTGGCGTAGTGCTCTGGCGTCATATTGCCGCCGCAGCCCCAGTTCTCGTTGCCGACGCCGAAATAATCGACTTTCCACGGTGCCTCATGCCCGTTTTGCTTGCGCAGGCTTGCCATTGGGGACACGCCTTCAAACGTCATATATTCTACCCACTCTGCCATCTCCTGCACCGTGCCGCTGCCCAGGTTGCCGTTGACATACGTCTTGCAGCCAAGCTGACGGCACAGCTCCATAAATTCATGTGTGCCAAAGCTGTTGTCCTCTACGACATTGCCCCAGTTCGTATTGACCATCCGTTTGCGGTTTTCTTTCGGGCCGATGCCGTCCTGCCAATGGTACTCGTCCGCAAAGCATCCCCCCGGCCACCGCAGGACTGGCACCTCCAGCTCCTTTAACGCATCCACGACGTCCTTACGCATCCCGTTTACATTTGGAATACCTGAATCTTCCGTTACAAAAATCCCCTCATAAATGCCTCTGCCCAGATGCTCCGAAAACTGCCCATAGATTTCAGGCGCAATCTTCCCCTGCTTTTTTGCGTCATTAATTACTAATTTTGCCATAGATACCTCCTCGCTGCTTCAAATAAAACTCTATGATTCTTCATAGGAAAACACAGGACGCCCTTCTTCATCCCAGCGTACTTTCATCAGGCACGCGTGGCGGTTCGGGTTGTACAGCGGGTTTCCTTCGATCTTGGACTCTGTCCTTAAATGATACACCATAATATCATTGCCTTCCTCATCCGTTGTAAAAGAATTATGCCCCGGCCCGTAGATGTTTCTGGACGCGTCTGTCTGCAATACCGGATAACGCTCTTTTTTCCACGACAGCGGGTCCAATAAATCCGAATCCATATCAGCCGTCAGCATTCCCATGCAGTAGTGTTCCCCTGTCTCGCTTGCCGAATACGTTAAAAACAGCTTGTTTCCATGCTTGATCACCGCCGGGCCTTCATTTACCCAAAAGCCGTAGCGCTCCCAGTCGTAGTCCGGTGTCGTCAAGAGCACCTGCACCGTATTTAATTGATGCGGGTTCTCCATTTTGGCGATATACAGGTTCGAGATCTGTTTGCCGACGCCGACCTTCTCCGCCCAGACATAATAGTATTCTCCTTTGTTTTCAAATACGGTGCCGTCCAAAGAAAACGCTTCAAACGAAAACTCGTCCTCCGGCGCCCGCTTCATCTTTCCAAGCTCTATCCACGGATCTTTTAACGGATCGTCTCCCTGGCACTCCAGCACATACGGGCGGATTTCCCAGATATCGTCCTTATCGCCGCCTGCATAGTAAATATACCACTTGCCTTCCAGATAATGCAGCTCCGGCGCCCAGATATGGATACTCATCTCGCCTTCTTCATGCTTATGCCAGATCTCCACCTCCTGAGCGTCTGGAAGCCCGGCAAGGCTTTTTGCCCTGCGCAGGCAGATGCCGTCATAAGCAGGCACCGAAGCCGTGAAATAATACCAGCCGTCCGTATGCCTGTATACATAAGGGTCAGCCCTCTGCTCAATCCATGGTTCATTATATTTTACGTTTGTATCCATAGCTTTTCCTTTCTAAGCAATTCTTCTGCTTACAATCACGAAAAAACAGGCAGCTTTGGGTGCCAGCTATGTTTCTTACTGACAAACCGAGCCGCTGCCTGCCGCAAATCTATTCTTTTTGTTACTATCCCTTTACAGCCCCTGCAACCATACCATCGATAAAATAGCTCTGGAAGCAAAGGAACACAACCAATACCGGAAGAATGGAAAACATAGAGCCTGCAATCAGGATATCATAGTTATTTCCATATGGCGTCAATAGCCCGTTTAAGTAAACCGGAAGCGTAAACTTCTCTGCACTTCTGTATACAAGCATCGGCCACAGCAGGTTATTCCAGGAACCCATCGAAGTCAGGATTGCCATAGAAGCAAACGCCGGCTTTACAATCGGCAGCATAATCCGCACACAGATCCCGTACTCGCTCGAACCGTCGATGCGCCCTGCCTCCAGCAGCTCCTTCGGAAGCCCGATCATATACTGGCGGAAGAAGAAGATCGTGGACGCCCCGCACAGTCCAGGCAGGATTACACCCCATGTCGTATCGGTCAGCTTTAAGCTGATAATCTCCTGGTATAATGGAAGCATCAGGATTTCAAATGGAACCATCATTGTCGCGATGACAAGGAAAAACAGGAGGTTGCGCAGCTTAAACTCATACATGGAAATACCATAAGCTACAAAATAACATACAACCAGCGTGCCTACAACTGTGACAAATGTTAAAAACAAGCTGTTCTTAAACGCGTTCAAATATTTCAAAGAATCCGCGTTCAGGCTGAAAATATACTGATAGTTTTTCAGCGACATGGTAGAAAAATCCAGGTCGATGCTCAGCCCGTTACGCATCAACTGCTGGCCAGGACGGAAGGAAGCTAACAGGCCGGCAAATACTGGAAATACGATGAAAAAACACAATACTACAAACAGGCCGGTTCCAAGCACAGTAAGCACTGTCGTTTTCGTCCCGCCTACCTGGGATTTCGATTTAGCAGCCATTTACTTCTCCTCCTTCTTAAATGTGCCTGTCATTACTAACTGGATCATATTAATAATGAGTGCGATACCAAGCAGTACCAAGCCAACCGAGGATGCATAGCCCATATCGTTTTTCTCAATACCACGGCGGTACAGATAGCCTACGATCGTAAGCCCGATATTTCTTGGCGAAGCGTTGCCGTTCCATAACATGAAGGACTCAAGGAACATCGAAAGCCCTGCATATACGGAAATCGTACATACATAAACCGTCGTCGGCTTTAACAGAGGAAGGGTCACATACCAAAATCTCTTCCAGGAGGTTGCACCGTCAATCTCAGCAGATTCATACAGGCTGGTGTCGATTCCCTTTAAGCCGGACAGGAAATACAGCATATTTACACCCGTCCAGCGCCAGCACGCCAGCAGCAGCAATGCAAAATACGCAGTCCCTTTCATTTTCAGCCACTGAATCGGCTGTCTGCCAATTGCCTGCAACAACAGGTTCATCTGACCTGTGCCCATTTCAGTAAACATCAGACGGAATAACGTACCAGAAATAACTACAGACGTTAAAGACGGCATATACAAAATGGCTTTCCACACGCCTTTTGCCTTTACTAGACGACTGTCCATCAATGCCGCAAACAGCATTGGAAACGGAATCAATAACACTAAGGTAAGTACCATGTATAAAACACTGTTTTTAATTGCAGTATGGAATACAGTATCTTTTAATAATTTTGTATAGTTGCTAAACCCGATCCACTCTGTTTTCGCAGGCCCGATATCCTGGAAACTCATGATCACTGTACTGCATAAAGGATATATCCAGAAAATACAAAAACTCAGTAAAAATGGCAATACGAACACATACGGAGCCGTCTTCTGGGAATACATGAACTTCTGAAAGATATTACTCTTTTTTTCCATAGCCTTCTCCTCACTCTTTCCTTTGGGAATTGTCAGTAAATCATTTGCACAGCCTGGCAGGTAATGCCAATGATTTACTGGCTATTCCTTAGATAAGGATTGCCTAAGACCCGTTTCTTAGGCAATCCGTTTTCTACCTGCGCAATTAAATTAGAGCTCTAATTCAATTGCATCCTGAGCTTCCTGCAACATCTCATCGATGTCCCTGCCGCTTTCAAAAATTTCGTTGAATACCGTCAGGTTAAACTGCTCAGCAATGGTAAGAGTGATCTTATGCATCTTAATTAAGCCGATTTCATCTTTAATCTCATTTAAAACGTCGTATGGCATATTACGGAAGAATGTATTGTATACATTGCTCTTGTCATGTGCAAAATCATCCTGATCCCACAAAGATGTATTACATACGTCAAATCCTAAATCTTCCCAGATAACCTTTTCACCGTCTGGAGACATCTTTGCGTAGCAGAGGAATTCTGCCGCAAGCTCTTTGTTCTGTGACTGCTGTGTAACTACCGTACCCGTACCGCCGATACCTACGGAACGCGGCTGTCCTTCTTCAAATACCGGACATGGAGCTATGTACCAATTGCCTTCTTCATCTGGCATTTCCTTGATAAATCTGGACATATACCAAGCTGCCTTCGGGAACGCTACGATATTTTTGCTTGTAATATTCTTAAAGCCAGTCTCGTTGTCTACGATACCGTCTGGAGAAACCTGTGCAATGCCTTCATCCAGCATTCCTTTTTCAAACTCAAGCATCTTCTTAACAGATTCGATCTGTACGTTTGGATTTGTACCGTCACCGCTCCAGTCCTCGCCGTGCTGCGCCATGGAAATCCACATCCAGTCTGTTCCGCCTGTATCTACAGAAGTCCAGAACTTGCCTTCTTCTCCGCGTGCTTCCACATATTTCTTGCCGAGTGCTTTCCAGTCATCCCAGGTCTTGACCGCATCCACGTCTTCCTGCTTAATGCCGTACTGCTCTAATTCCCCAAGGTTATAGTACATAACGGTAGCGCCTACATGGAACGGAGCGCCGTAGTAATGCCCGTCCTCACCCTGGTACGATTCCAGACGGGACTGTACCATATCATCCTTGTACGGAGCAATTGCGTCATCCAGCGGATACAGCCAGGTATCAAGCCCTTCTACTGCGTTCGGGAACTGTCCCATCTCAATATCGATGATATCCGGCGCGCCTTCGCCTGCCTGGAAGGACATCAGCATCTTATTGTGCATATCTGCAAATGGATATGCGGTTGCGGTAAGGTAAATCTTCTTATCTGGATTTGCTTCGTTCCACTTCTCAACCATCTTGCCGTAGAATGTCGCGTGCTGGTCAACGAATGTCCATACAGAAAGCGGTGTGCCGCTCTCATCACCGAATGTGCCGCTGAAATCGATCTCTTCCCCTTCGCCTTCACCGTCTGCTGCTGTGCCTTCGTCTGCCGCGCCGCCGTCATCCGCTGCGCCGCCGTCATCTGCCGCACCGCCGTCATCCGCTGCGCCGCCATTATCTGCCGCGCCGCCGTTATCGGACGATCCGCCGTCAGAGCCGCCGCATCCTGCAAATGTCAGGCATCCAGCCATCATTGTTGCGCATAACAATGCACTTACTAATTTCTTTTTCATTGCTTTCCCTCCTGTTTTGAAAATCCCTTAAATTTGAAATCAGCTCTCTAACTTCATAGTTGTACCTTAACATATTTTTTATATTTTGTAAACATTTATTTTAGATTAACCTATACTATTTTAGATCTTTGTGAAATGTGTTAAAAAAGGTTGACAATTTTTTGTGTATTTTTTTCAAAACAAACGGTTGATCTTTTCCAAAATTGTAGATTTTGCCTTTGGATAATTCTGGCAATGACCGAAAAACCGCATTTCTTTAGCTTTTTTAGAACTATTTTTCCATTTTGTAAAGGATTGACGCGATCCGGCTTTTCCGATATACTAAAAGCGATAAAATAAGGGGTTAACTGCATATGTAACGGGGGAGATTTTTATGCTGCACATTGAATCATTAGATGAAGGACTGGAATTTTTTAAAGCGCTCGGCTCTGAGATACGG
The DNA here is from genome assembly GCA_947090545.1 of uncultured Eubacterium sp. Classification (GTDB taxonomy): domain Bacteria; phylum Bacillota; class Clostridia; order Lachnospirales; family Lachnospiraceae; genus Eubacterium_J. The sequence continues at coordinate 6,681 of CAMUPC010000121.1, forward strand.
ATTGAGATTATCAAGCTGTTGATCAAGAACAAATACATGAATATGAATGAGCTTGCAACAAAACTGAATATTACGAACGGCGCGCTGACAAACCATATTAAAAAACTGGAATCCTGCGGGATTGTCAATACGTCCAACGAATCGGCAAGCCACGGCAATCAGAAGCTGTGCTCGCTTCAGTTGGATAAAGTACTGATTGAGATTAACCGGCCGGTTATCGAAGAAAATGTCTATAACGCAGAGTTAAAGGTAGGCCATTTTTCCAATTACCAGGTATTTCCTACCTGCGGCCTCGCTTCTGACCAGCGCCTGATCGGAGAGGTGGACGATACGCGATATTTTGCGCATCCGGGACGCTATGACGCGGACATCCTCTGGTTTACCAAAGGCTACGTAGAGTATATGATTCCAAACTTTATCCCATACACACAGGAAATTACACAGATTGTCATATCGGCAGAGCTCAGCTCCGAAGCGCCGGGCTCCAACAACAACTGGCTGTCCGATATCAGCTTTTACCTAAACGACGTATTTATCGGCAAATGGACGTCTCCGGGCGATTTTGGGGATGTGCGCGGCATCTTTACGCCGGACTGGTGGTTCCCGAACTGGAACCAGTACGGGCTTTTGAAAATGCTCGTCATCAACCACAAAGGGACTTTTATCGACGGCCTGCAAATTTCTGACAAAACGATCCATGATTTCCACTTAAACAGCAATAGCACGATCAAGCTGCGCCTGGCTGTCGACGACGACTCGGAAAATGTCGGCGGGCTGACGATTTACGGCAAGGGCTTCGGCAATTACGGACAGGACATTAAAGTCAGCATCCATTATAACGCCGGCTGATTGTTACCGGCGCCACTTTTTATAAGGACATCTGCCATGCCGGATTGCTGCGCGCAGCTCCACATAGCAGCCACATGCCTGGCAGGTTGCCTCCGTAAGCTTCTCACATTTCCTACAGACGGCAAGCCTTTCTTCATAGGCTTCTCCGTCAGTTCGGTCCTGCGGCTTGATCGCATCGATATATTTCCCGATATTTTTCTGGTCTTTTGCCGCTAAGTCTCTTAACAGGCATTTTTTACAGATCCTTGGATGCCCGCTTTGTTCCTTGCCCTGTGTCATGGCACAATTCCTCCTGAATAAACCTCATATAATCGTCTACGATATCATAATCCGTCAGGGAATACAAGCCCCTTGCCCCGGCCATATCCTCGATTTCATTAAAAACCATCTGCCCCTGATGAAACACAAAATCGATTCCCGCCATTCCAATCGAAAGCCCGCGCACGGCACGCTGCACCAGCTCCCGCTCCGCCACGGACAGCCGATACAGCTCAACACTCCCGCCCAGGCAGTAATTGCTGCGAAAATCCGTCTCAGACGTACGCAGCACCGCCGCGGTAATTTGATTCCCAACGATATAGACACGCACATCCCTGCCAAGGCACGACGCAGCCTGCTGCACCACATACTGCTCCTTTTGCCTATGATGCTCATTCCATTTCCATTCCTTCCACTGCGCTTCGTCCCGGATGAAAAATACTTCCGTCCCTCCATGCCCTCCGCAGGACTTGACGACTGCCGGATACCACCGCGGCGGTTCCTGCGTATCGTAGCACGTCGGCATCACAGGAATCCCGCGCCGCTGCATATAGCGGTACGCCTGCGCCTTGTCGTTGCCAAGCCTCGCTGCCTTAGAGCTGTTATATACGCGGATTCCCTCTGCTTCCAAAAACTCGGCAAGACGGTAATCTCTTGTGCGGTTAATCACAAACGCCGGCACATCCGCGGTAAGCTGCTCCCGCAGCCTGCCTGCCGCAGCTTCGTCAGAAAGCAGCCCTGGATCATACAGGCAATACGCAACGGACATGCCGCGTTTTTCACAGGCGGCTTCGTAAAGGCTGAGATAGCGCGGATGGATGCCGCTGTCTCCTGCTGTATATACGAGCCAGCCGTGAATGGCTTGTGTGGGATGGTTTGTTTTCTGTGTTATGATTTGACACATGTTTGTTACCTCTTATTCTTGCAGGCCTCCAGGCAATACCTTACAATCTCCTCCGCCGCATTCACTCCCGTACACTGAAAAATATTCACAAAATGCGCATTGGAATTTACCTCGCACAGCACTGGCTCCCCGCCTTCCCCAAACAAAATATCCACGCCCGCAAAGTCCAGCCGCAGCGCTTCCATCACCTGCCTCGCCATACAAAGCTGCGCCTCATCCGGCTCATACGCCTTCATACTGCCCCCATTGGTAATATTGGCACGGAAATCCCGCGGATTAAACCGGTACATCGCGGCAGCCGCACGCTGCCCGACCATCTGGATACGGATATCCCTGCCTTTGGACGCGGCAACGTATTCCTGAAACAAAAACGGGCGGTTTTTGATCCCGCGCAGGCATTCTGTCAGTTCCGCACCGTCGTGCACAAGAAAGACCTGCTGCCCAAAAGAACCGTAGCATTCCTTGACCACCATCGGATATCCCAGCTTCTGCTCTACCTGCTGCAAAAAATCCAGATTGGGATAGCCTTCCAGCCGAAATGTTTTCGGCGCAATGACCGTCCTTGGCATCCGTATGCCGCTGCCTAACAGTTCTAAGTAGGTACGCGCCTTATCATCGCACATTTCAATGCTGTCGGCACAGTTAAACAGCCGGATGCCCAGCTTTTCCAACAGCCGCGCAAGGCGGATATCCTTATCCCAGAATAAGGCAAACTGCGGTATCCGCTGCCCCCGCAGGCAATCAGCATCCCCCATAACAAGCTGCGGCAGAAGCTTATCATTCGGTTTGATTTCCAGCTCACATCCCTGCTCTTTCGCCGCCTTTCTAAGCCATGCAAATATCTGCCTGAATTTATCTGAATCGATAAAGCCGTTCACGACCAGCCATGCATATACTGTTTCCATTCCTTTACACCTCGATTTCTATTTTCATTCTCATTCCGGCAAATGCTGTATTCATAAAAAGAAGGCTGTCCAGATACCATCTGCTGATGTATTGTTCGGACAGCCCCTTTTAAGATTTTCCTGTTTGCTCCGCTTGCCGAAACTGCTGAACTGCTGCTTCGTTCCGGCTTATTTATATCTTTCTTTTTTATCTTGTTTCTATATCTTGCTTTATATCTTGTTTTTTATCTCGTTTCTATATCTTGTTTTATATCTTGTTTCTATATCAGCTCTCATGCGTTACACATACCTTATGCATATTTTATCCCGTCTCTGACCTCATGCTTTATGCATCTTTGATCCCGTCTCTGACCTCATGCTTTATGCATCTTTGATCCTATTTCTGATCTTATTTTCGATCTTATATTTGATCTTATTTCTGATCTCCTATTTATCAATGAAGCCCACATAGCATTCCAAAAGCTTGGGTAACTGCCTTTTTTCAATCTTTTTGTATTTCTGTTTTCTGTTTAGCGCTGCCCTTTACTATCTGGCTGCTGACTGCTGCCACAGCCCGTCTGCCTGGAGCTGCGTCCAGTCGACTTCTAAAAGCTGCTGTGTATACTCATGGTTTCTTCCGGTCTTTTTCGTTGTAACCTCTATGTATTTCTGGTTAATCATTCCGTCTAACGCTGTTTTGACGCGGGACTTTGATACCCGGTTATACGATGCCACGCTCTCAATCGTTTTCCAATAAGAAGGCTTCCTCGACGCATTTTTTGTACGCAGCCGGTCTAAGCTGATCAGGATCAGGTCATTATAATGACTGCGTTCCTGTTCCTGCCTTGGCATCTCCACATAACTGGTCGCAGCAGATTTTAACGCATTGGAAAATGCAAATTTCACACCATAGATAATTACTTTCTTGTCCTTCTCTTTCAGATATTCCACAACCTTTGTAAAATGGGCATCGCCTGTAAATAGAATATATACCTCATCGTCATTTTTTTCTGCCATACTGCGGTAGATGGTGTCCAAAATAATGATATCCGTGAAATCCTTGTCCACACCTTCCTTTGTGCTCGCCGTATGAACGACATAATCCGTAAGCTCCTTGAGCTTTTCTAACTCCGTGCCGATCTTTGGTTCTGAAAAATCACCAAAAATATAGAGCTTGTGTATCTCATATTCCTGTTTCAGCTCGTCAATCCATTCCTCTACATTCGGCTTCATCTGCACTTTATTATGATACCCATAATACCAGTGCTCATAATCTACGAACACTGCTGCCTTTGGCTTGCCGGAAGTCTTTTTCTTAAAAAAATCAAACATCTCTTCCCTCCTTTCTAAACCCTAAGTGACTCCCTGATTTCTTTTTATGCAAAGATCCATGTTATTCGCCTAATGAACAGGGATCTCTGCACTCTTTTCTATTATAAATCATTACGGACATTTATTGAAGCTTTTTCTTTCTGCCGAAATAGCAAAAGAAAAACGCCAAAACAGTAATTTTTTGGGCGTTTTTCCTAAATTTGAAATGTTGTGTTTGGTGTTTGGTGATGAATTTTTGCGGTAAATAAGGGGGATTTTTTTGTAAGGGGGACGCTGGAGGAAGGGGAGCGGGACGGGCTTCCTGTTCCGATTCCAGAATGTAAGGAGCCCTAAGCATCCTGCGCTACGCTGTGGCTCCGTCCGGGCGCGGCACCTAGTTCGCCCTGGCTTGCAGCCAGCAGCTAAAGGTGCCGCTTGGCTTCGCCCCTGCTTTTGTTCAGCAGGATGCTAAGGGCTCCTAACATTCTTCCAAAGTCACAGGAAGCCCGTCCCGCTCCCCTTCCTCCGGCTGTCTTTTCAAAGCTCTCAATATGCCTTGGCTTGACACGGTTATTTTTGCAAAGCTCTAGCCCCGTGCACCGTTTTTTTGCAGAGCTTGCGATAACCAGCCGGGAGAGGGGATTGGCACGCCCTGGCTGCGGCCTTGG
>CAMUPC010000122.1 GCA_947090545.1 uncultured Eubacterium sp.
ATTTTGGAATCGGAACAGGAAGCCAGCCCCGCTCCCCTTCCTCCAGCGTCCCTTATTGATAACTTGACACAATCAAAACACTCCCCCTAACTTTCCTCAGAGCGCCGTCCGGTGCTTGGAGATACAGCTTATAAGTTCCGGGTCTCGCTGCCCAAGACCCAACAGTAAAATCCGCGATACATTCCAGTGCTTCACCCGGCTGACGCAGGTTATTCACCGACCAATAAGACACATCTCCGCGCTCATCCTTAGCGAAAAAAACTTTTATTCTGTTTCCCTTTTTCACTGAAATATCGTACAATATTTCATCCCCATTGGACAACGTATATTCCCCCAGGAACATCGTTTTTCCCGCCGCTACTTTCTTAAAATCAACGGGAATTATTTCCACATCCGTTTGATCCTCCGAATCATCATCCCGGTTCAGCTTGTCAAAGAGGATCGTTTGGAATGCCCCGTTCCCATCTTTGAAAGCCCTGTCCATCCAAAGTTGCAGCTCCGCCTCGTCCATGCAGCCCGCTAAAATGGAAAAAAACGCCTTATCTCCAATGGCATACACTTTTTCAGCAAAATCGGTAAACAAAGCGGCATTTGTATCAAGCCCACGTATAGCGGCAGAGAAGAAAGCGGCGTTGCTGTCTGCATAGATTTTTTCAAGCCATTTTTTTTGCGCAGCTTTATCCAGCCTGGGAAACGTGATTACAAACAGCGGCAGGCTGCCAGCCTCATAGTACCGCTTTGCCTGAACCTCATAATCCTTGCTTCCTGCGCCTGTGTTTTCTTGTGTGGGAGTGTTATCCACGGTTACCTGTGGGTTATCTGTTGTGCCGCCAACTGCTGCGGCAGCAGGGTAAACGCCAACGAAAGCCGCCCCGAATATCACGCACAGTGTCAGCACACCTGTTAAAAAACGTATTGGCGCTGATTTTTTCTGAAAGTTCATAATTGCGTTTATCCTCTCTTTTAATAGCTGTTTATTTTCGCTTAATGTGACGGCTCCGAGATCTTCCTTGTATTTTCCAACTGCCGCCATAGCGTTAAGCAGGGTTTTCCCATAGTCCTGCGCGCTGCCGCTCCCCATTTTAGCGAGGACGGCTTCATCGCAGGAAAATTCACAAGCCCTGGTAATCTCCCGGCTCATCAGATGAACCAGCGGATGAAACCAATGCAGGCAGGCCGTAACCTGTACCAGCCATTTGTAAAACAGATCCCCTCGTTTATAATGTGTCAGTTCATGCAGTACGATGTACTGAAAATCCTTTTCGGGAATATCCGCGCTGGGCAGTACAATACATGGATGGAAAAATCCGATCAGCAGCGGGGAAGAAACTAACGGGTTGACGCATAATTCTATCGGCTTTTTGATGGCTGAATGCTGTGCAGCAATGGAAAGTGCGTCTAACTGTCCTATATCAGAAACTGGGTTTAAGCCAGCCTTAATGTATCGTACAAAGCCCTGATAGATCGTTATTTTCCGTATTAGCAAAGCCAGCGCAGCCACCAGCCAAACCAACCAGATATTATTGATCAGCAGCATTCCAATATCTTGGAATGGGCGGACAACTGCCGCGTCATCTGCCGGATGATTCTGTGTTTCATTGTGCTGTTCTGCCTCAGCAGCGGGAGTGGGGCTGCCTGGAGCGTTTCGTGGGGACTGCTGCTGTAATGGTAAAGGAACTGCCTGGGAAATTGCCTGATCAACCGCCTGATATGCTTTTCCCATCAGGTTTACTTCCAGCCCGAACGGAAGCAACAGACGCAAAACAGCAGCCAGCCAAATATAATACTGCCATTGTCGGCTGAGTTTATCTTTTAAAAACCGGTTTCCCAAGAGCAGGGCCAGAATAAGCAAGCCGCCGGAACAGGACATCGTCAGGAAAATTTTTAAAACTGTGTTCATTGCTTTCCTTTCTCCAGCAGCCTTTTCAATTCTTCGTATTCCTCGTCTGCCAGCAGGTCGCCCATAATCAAATTGGAAACCAGGCCTTTTGCGCTGCCCTCATAAATCTTATTCAGGAAATTTTTTGTCTGCGCTGTTTGATATTGTGTTTCAGAAATGAGCGTGGTATATTCGTTGCGGCGTCCGACTTTCCTGGCGCTTAAAAAGCCCTTGTGCATCAGCCGTGACAGCAGCACAATCAGGGTGTTCTTTTGACACGGCTTGCCCCTTGCCGCCAGCCCGTCCATGATATAGGGAAACAGAGTTACTTTCTGCGGGTTTTCCCACACGATTTTCATAATTTCTAATTCAGCATCGGATAGCTGCTGCACCATGTTTTTATCCTCCTTGATGTATAACATGACGTTGTCAATCAAAGTATAACGCGCTGTCATCCTTTTGTCAAGGTTTATTGATATTAAATTGTTTTGCCAATTACGCTAACTGCATAACCTCGGCTTCAAGCTCTTTTAATTCTTCAAGTGATAATGACGGAACATAATCCGCAATTTCTTCCAGTGACATTTTGCCTTTCCTTATCATCCTTTCCGCTGTTTCTCTCGCTTCATCGTGCCTTTCACTTCTGATAAACGACTTCATTATCTGTTCACTATCAAACAAACTCATCATAATCGTCACAACCTCCTTTTCTCTCTGCGCTAAATATTCCCTTAAAACATTCCTGTCCTTGCATATGCGGATTGTTTCCGTAACTGCCTTTTGTGTCATTCCATGCTGTTTTGTCTGCTCGTTAAAAACTTTGCAGAAAATAATGTACTGATTGATAATGTCATCTGTATCGCTTTCATAGATAACCTTTGCTTTTACTTCAATATCAATATCCGCACCCTCAAAAAATTCTTTGGACAAGGATATTAAATCGGGTTTCCTCCCTTTGTTTCCTGTAAAAATCACGTAAAGTTCTGGCTTTGGCATTTTCACTTTCCCGCTCTTGTAATAGTTTTGGCTGGTGCGCTGAAAATATTCGTGATAACTCTGCGCCAGATACAGCAAAATTCTTACCAAAATATTCACTGTCCATGTAGATTGCGCTTCCACAAGTATCATCAGCGTATGATTAACAATAAAGCCTAAATCATTATACAGATTATCCGTCAATACATTTGTGATCGTCACATCTGTAAGGGAATCCTCTGTCGCTGTGGTGTCCTCAGGATGGAGTGTTTTATACAGTTTTAACAGATAACTCTTATTTTGAAAAAGGTCAAGGAATACGCTGTTTTTCGCGGTACGCTTTGCCATGGCTTCCTGCGTCTGTTTTGTATCGTCCGACACCTTATCACCTCAATTTCTAAAAGTCTGCAACAAAAGATAAGGTAGATCCTGCTTTTGCCACACTTCAATTATACAAAAAAACATTTGTCTTTACAATAAAATTGACATTAAATTTGTTTCGTCATCCATTTCGCCCTGCCCTGTTACTGTTTGTCAGAGACCCAATGAGCGAGTTAAAATTATATGAAGTATCCGAGGAATATATCTCATATATCAGCACTGTTGAAAAAAATATTTTCTCTTCAAAAAAAATGACAGAAACCATACCCGGAAGTATCTGGGCATTGTGTACAGCCATTAGCAAAAATTCCTATGGCATCTTCCCGCCTCTTCTACCTGCCCTGCGTATTCCAGCGCATCATAGAGGTTGTTCTTCACCGGACGCCGCAATCCGTCCATCCCGAATATTCACCGTAACATCCGCAAGCGCCGCGATTTTTTCATCGTGCGTAATCATCACAACTGTCTGCTCCAGCTTCCTGCACCCCTCGCTAAGCAGCCTGACGACCTCCTGGCTGTTTACCGAGTCCAGATTTCCGGTCGGCTCGTCGGCGAGAATGATCGCCGGCTTTGCCACCAGCGCACGTGCGATCGCTACCCTCTGCTGCTGTCCGCCGGAAAGCTGCCCGGGCAGCGCATAGATTTTTTCCTGAATGCCGAGAAAGCGCAGCACAGCGTTTACAAAGCGTTCATCCGGCTTTTTCTTGTCCAGCTTTAATGGAAAGGTGATGTTTTCCAGTACATTCAGCACCGGGACCAGATTATAGCTCTGAAACACAAACCCAATATTCCTTCTGCGAAAAACGGTGCGTTCCTCGTTGTTCATCCGGCTGATATTTTTTCCGCCGATCACGACTTCCCCGGACGTGGGCTCGTCAAGCCCTCCCATAATGTGCAAAAGCGTGGATTTGCCGCTGCCGGACGTGCCTGTAATCCCGACAAACGTTCCTTTTTGGACGGTAAGCGACACGTCGTCCAAGGCACGCACCATGCTTTCCTGCGACCCATAGTATTTTTTCACATGCTCGATCCTTACAATTTCACCCATTTTCATCTCTCCTTTTTGGTGTATGATTCTATTCGATCCTTCCCAGCCGCTCAACGGCGCTCTCCCTGGAAATGCCGCGGTAAGAGATCAGCGGGACTGCCACTGCCATCACAAGCAGCAGCACCCCGGTAACCGCTGCCGCCCGATACGGATATCTAAACTGTGCCCAGTCAGCAAGCTCGGTAAACGCCTTGTATGCCTGCCAGTAAAGGGCTGTCCCTGCGGTCAGCACAAGCGCGGCGGTCACAAGCATATAGAAAATCCCTTCGGCGACAAGCATCTGCCTGACCTGTTTTTTGGACATGCCGATGCACTCTAGCATGGCAAGCTCCTTTTCCCTGGCAAGGACGCCTGCATACATCGTATTAATAAAATTCATAATGCCGATCGCAAATAAAATCAGCGACATCGCCGTGCCCAGCATCCGTATCCCAAAAAAGGAGTTTTCACTTGATTCCACCTTTTCCTGCTTGGAATCTACGCTGATATAGGGCGATTCCCCAAGAAGCTTTTGCACAGCCTCCTGAATCTGCGCGCTGTCTGACGGATTGTCGATCAACAGATTGATTTTTTCTGCAAACGTATCTGTCATTTTGCGCAGCGCCTCGCTGCTGATTAAAATATTTGGCGCAACCTCCCCGTTATGGCGAAACGTACTGCTGCCTACTGACGTGCCGTCCATACTTGGAATCACAAGCTTTTTTCCTTTTGCTCCGCCTAAATGTACCGTCTGTGCCGTCTTTGGCATCTTGATTCCGGCAGAATCACACACCCAGATCCCAATGTCTCCTGCAAGAAATGTTTCCTCGTCCGTGTCCAGCCCGCACGCTTTTACAATCCGTTCAAATTCGATTTGCCCGATACCGATCACATGCGTTGCGTACTGGTTTGCCTGTATCGCATTTTTTACGGCTTCGGCATTAATCTGTGACAGCTCTTGTGCAACCTTTGTGCAGTAGTCCTGTAATGCTGCGTCACGCACATCCAGCCACTCGCGCCCATCCCCGTTTTCCTGCGACGCCGTCCATATGCCATAAATCGCTTCCGCGGACGCCACGCCCTTGATGCCTGCGATCTGTGCCAGCATCTTAGGCGAAAACGCATCATAGCCTCCCTCGATCTCCAGGTCATAGTACATGGAGTTTCCTACAAATGCAGAAGCAGAATATCCAGACAGCAGCCCGTCCAGTGTAAAAAAGATCATGATTGCCAAAAATAAAGACAAAAATACAACTGCCGCACTTTTTTTGCTGCGAAATACATTGCGCCACGCCATTGAAAACATGCCGTCCCGCTTTGTCCTGCGTTCTTTTTTTCTCGTATCCACGCCGACATAACGCGCTGCCAGGATCGGCGATACGCTGCCTGCCACACGCAGCGGGCGGATACTGCCGATCACGACTGTAAGCACCGCAAGAAGCGCTGTCCCAGCGAACAGTACCGGAGAAAAACTGACTTTTACCTGTCCCAACTGTTCTTTTATAGACCTTACTGCCATCGGAACAACCCATACGGACACCGGAACCGCGAGAGCAAAGCCGCAGGGAATCCCGGCAAGGCAGAGCCAGATCATCTGGCAGCGCAGATATTTTTTCAGTTGGCGCTTTGTCATGCCCAGTGTTTTCATCTGCCCGAGAAACCGGATATCCTGCGCCGCAGACAGCGACAGGATATTATAGATGATCAGCGCGCCGCACACAATCACGATCAACACTGCCGCAAATACTCCCCGTGCTCCGCCGCCGTCCTCCTGATAGCTGGATTTTAGCGCCGTAAGCTCCTGCCCTTCCTCCAGGTTCAGCGCTTGCGCAAGCTCCTGCCTGCCCGTTTCTTCCTTGAGGGTAATATATGCCGCTGTCTTAAACTGCTGTTCCTCGTAAGGCGCATGTTTCAAAAAACTCTCGGACACATAGATTCTGGCAACATTTTGCAGATAATTGCTGCTTTTGTCCTCATAGGCACCGCACACCTGAAATGTCATCTCGGCATCGTCCGAGAGCCTGCCATACTCGCTGTCTACGCCGCCGTAATAAATAGGGAGTGTTACCGTTTGCGGCAGATCGCCGCAGGAAATCCCTATTTTTTGTGCAAACCATTCCGGGATCAGCAGTTCCTTTTCTTTTTCGGGAAACCTGCCCTGTATCTCAGGCATTGCCGGCAAAAGCTGGCTGTCCCTGCACACATCATCCGCATAGTAAAACCCGCCTTCCACTCCAGACAGCGTATCCTTCTGGGAAAGCGTCGCCACCCTGATACAAAACCCAACCTCGCTGCACAGCCCGCTGTCCAGCAGCGCCTGTCTTTGCGCTTCTGAAAATTTTGTAATCAGCAAATCCGCGTCCGCCCCTACAGACTGCACCTCCTGTTGCTCCATGCTGTCCCGAAAGCTCATCCCGATACTGAAAATCGTATAGATCATAAATGTCGTAAGCAAAATCGCAATGCAGGCGATACGATTGCGCTGCTTTTGCACGGTAAATTTTTTCCACGCCACCTCTCGTATAAGATCGTCATTATGTGCCTTCATTGTCTGCCCTTCCTTTCCAAGCCGCCGCTTTGTTATTTTTATCTATCATAACACCAGCTTCTTGCAAGGTTTTCACAACGCCTGAAAAAAATGTTACAGTGTTGAGATATTTCCGTCCTCAATCCGTATGATCCGCCCCGCCATCTGCGCCGCCTGCATATCATGCGTAACCATCACAACCGTCTGCCCAAGCTCCTGGTTTGCCGCCCTAAGCATCGCCAGCACCTCCAGCCCGTTTTTGCGGTCAAGGCTTCCGGTCGGCTCATCGGCAAGGACAATCGCCGGCTTTGCCGCCAGAGCACGCGCAATCGCCGCCCGCTGCCGCTCCCCGGCGGATAGCTGCGATGGCATCGCATCCAGCTTCTGGCTGATGCCCAGCATCGCACAAACTCTGCCGATATAGGCATGATCCGGTACCGTCCCGTCCGCCCTCAGCGAAAACGTAAGGTTGCCTTTTACGTCCAGCACATCCAAAAGACGGCAGTCCTGGAACACAATGCCGATATTCCTCCTGCGGAACACCGCCATCTGGTCTGCGTCCAGCCTGCCGATATTTTGCCCCCGTATCCAGATCTCCCCCTGCGTCGGCGTATCCAGCCCTGCCGCAAGATTTAAAAAGGTCGTCTTGCCGCTGCCGGACGCGCCTGTGACAGACACAAACGCACCGTACGGAATGCTGAGTGTCAAGTTTTTAATTGCTGCAACCGGCTCTGCCGGAGTCTGGTAAATGCGGGTTACTTTGTCGAATCTGATGCAGTCCATGCTGTAAGCTCCTTTATTGCTGCACCTGGCTCAGATATCCGCCGTCGATCAGCACTTCTTTTCCTTTAAAAGCAAACCCATAGATCCTGATTTTATCCGGGCTGCATTTTGCCTCTAAAGCAGCGGCATACTTTTTATCAATGATCTGCCAGATTGCCGCGCGTACCGTATCCTCTAAGTGGTCCTCTGACTCTGGCTCCATTACCTTAAACTCCAAAATGATACCATCGTCTGTCTGCGGATGATATGGTTCTAAAAGCACATCATACCTGCCGTACCCGCTTTCCCGATTTGACGTCACTTGATACAGCTCCCTTAAATCCGCGATCAATCCCAGCACAAAACCGTGAAAAAAGTTTTCCGGCTGCTTAAATCGGGAAGATTTTACTCCTGTATCAAAAAAGCTGAACGTCTGCAACGCAATATCATTCAAATACCCATTCATAGCATCCTTATCTCCCGCCAGCAGCGCATCTGAAAAATCTCCGTAACTTTGCAGGCTGCTTGAAAACCACCCTGTAACCATCTCATCAAAGATATAAACAATCTCACGGTTTGTCAAAGACAACAGATATTCTGTTTTTCCTTTCCGGTTCTTTACCACTTGCAAAATCTTCACATACCCACTCGCCAGCAAAAGGCTCCAGAGCGCGGTTTTCTTATAGTCAAGGCTGCTGAAAATAATTTCTTCATCCATCTGCGTAAAAAAAGCGTTTCCCTGTAAAAGCTTTTCTACCATTAATTTGATTTCTACATCACTTTTTTGAATCAGCCTGCCAATCAGACGGTTGGAGCTTGTATTTGCCCAATATGGCGCAAATTCCTTTTCTTCCAGAAGCTTAATGACAGACCATGGATTATAAATATGGCAGCAGTCTCCAAACCGAAAGCCGTCATACCAGCGTTTTACCTCCTGCATCTGCCCTTCCAGCCCATATTCATGCAGTGCGCACAACACCTCCTGCTCGGTAAATCCAAATGCAGACGCATATTTTTTAGAAGTCACCGATACCACTTCCAGGTTATTCAAATCTGAAAAAATAGATTCCTTGCTAACTCTCGTAATCCCTGTCATCATACCGCGTTCCAAATACAGATTGGTTTTAAACGTTAAATTCATAAACTTTCGTATAAACTGAGCCATCTCATCCCAATACCCGCTGACATAAGCTTCCTGCATAGGCGTATCATATTCATCCAATAAAATAATCGCTTTCTTTCCATAATAGTGATATAAATATTCCGAAAGCTGATTGATCGATACACAGACATCTCCCATATTGCCATCGGTATTTAAAATCCTTTCAAACATTTCTCTGTCTGACTGCAAAAATAAATGGCTGTCCAGCAAGTAAACATGCCTGCGGTACTCGCGTGAAATCAATCTGCATATATCATAATAAGCTTCATCGTAATGGCTCGCCTTAACACCCGCAAAGCTTAGGAAAATAACAGGGTAAGCCCCTTGCAGCCTCCTGTATGCTTTTTCTTTCCAAATGTTCAGGTTTTCAAATAAATCGCTTCTCCCGGCATGTCTTGCCGAAAAAAAATACTCCACCATACTCATCGTAAGTGTTTTTCCAAATCTCCTTGGGCGGGTAATCAGCGTTACTTCATCTTTGTTTTCCCACCACTCTTTCAAAAAATCCGTTTTATCGATATAAAAGCAATGATCTTGCATGATTTTACTAAAATCCTGCACACCAACCGCAATCGTTCTTGCCATCTGCCTTCGTTACTCCCTTCCCTGCAACTCTATGTTACGATCCCTTTGGCAGCAGCATCTGAAAGCAACTCCCCGCTCCCGCCTTCGATGCCGCTGTAAGCGACCCTTTTTCCAACAGCAATATCTCCCTGGCAAGCGCCAGCCCAAGCCCCGTCCCCGGCTCGCCGCACACATCCTGGCTGCGGTAAAACCGCTGAAAAACAAGCGGCAGCTCTTCCCTGCGGATTCCTCTGCCTGTATCTGCGATTTCCAGCGATACATAGCTTTGCAGCTCCCATGCTCGAATCTGGATGCTCCCGCCCCTGTCTGTATATTTGACCGCATTGTCCAGGATATTAAACACCGCTTCCGCCGTCCACTGCCCATCCGCATTGACAAAAAGCTCCGGTGCACAATCTGTCTCGATATGGATCTGCTTTTCCTCCGCTGCAAGCACCACCTCGCCCAAAGAAGCCGCGACAATATCCAGCAGCCTCTGCCTGCGGATCTTAGGCGCAATCACCTTCGTTTCCAGCCGCGACAGCCTGACAAGCGCCTTGATCAAAAAATCCAGCCTGTCCGCCTGCTCCCTTAATACACGCGCAAATCCGGCACACTCCTCCTGCACGGCATGGCGTTCCAACAGCCCCGTATAGATCTTAATATTCGCAGCCGGCGTCTTTACCTGATGGGAAATATCACCGATCAATGTATGTACCGCGTTGATCTCCTGCTGCGTCCTTTGGATGGAACATGCTTTTGCATCATAGAGCTTTTTCAGCTTGTCACAGATTTTAGAAAAAATCCCGTCATCTATCATACTGGCGGCTGCCGCATCGTCTTGCCGCTGCTCATTTAAAAAATCATCCACCATCCGGTCAACCGTATTCGCAACAGCAATCAGTACATGATACAATCGATGCACCGTCACAAAATAAACTGCTGCCGCGGCACCTAATAAGACAAACGGCAGGCATTGCCATACATCCTGCATTTGTGCATATTCCATATGGATCACAATCGCTAAAACCGCAAGCGCAAGCAGCAGTCCCATCAGCCTGTTGCCTGCTGTTATGCAGCGTTCTGCCTGCACCTGTTTGTTCTGTTTCATTTGTTTCCCTTCTTTTCCCGTTTCATTATTTTTTTGTTTCTTTATTTTGTTTCGCTGACTCCTGCCCACAGATACCCGACGCCAAACACGGTCTTGATGCATTCATGCCCCAGCTTGCTGCGCAGGCGGCTGACCTGTACGGCGAGCGCGTGGCTGTCCACCCAATCCGCGCCCTGCTCCCAGATCCCTTCCATCAGCATTTCTTTTGTCAGCACACGCCGCGTATTGCGCAAAAAAACCTCCAGCAGCCTGTATTCCGCAGGCGACAGGTTCACCTGCTCCTTTCCAAGCAGCACCCTGCGTTCTTTGAGAAATACCGTCAGCTCCCCCTGGACAAACTGGTTTTCTTCCCGCCCACAGCACCGCCTGAGGACAGCCGCCGTCTTTTTTACAAATACCTGGATACTGAACGGCTTTGTAATATAATCTTCCGCCCCTAAGTCAAAGCCCTTGACCATATCCGCTTCCTCATCCCGCGCGGTTAAAAAGACCGTCGGTATCTGCCGCATACTAATCTGGCGCCTGTAGAACTCAAATCCGTCCTGCCCAGGCAGGTTCACATCCAAAACTATCAGGTCTGCTGCTTCTTTTTGCAGGATCAGCGCAGCCTGCCCAGCGTTTTCCGCACTGCTGACCGCATAGCCCTCTTCCTCCAGGCATTTTTCCAAACCGTACCGCAGGACTTTATCGTCCTCAATAATTAAAATATGATACATCCTGATCCTTCCCCGCCTTTTCTCTTTCCTTTTGTATCTCCTTTTGTATCTCCTGTTACTCGATATGTGTCTGTGAAATAACAGAAGTATACCACATACACAGGTATCTAGCAATAAACGCAGGGGGATAAACCAGAATAAACGCAGGAACAGATCGAAGAACTATATCCTATATTTATTTGGCGGATTGGTCCATTTCTTCCAGCATGGTATCTACTAACGTGCATGAATCAAAATGGCAGCGGTTTCGGTCAAGTGTTGTATTTTTGTGCATACAGGGACGCCGGGAGAGGGGATGGGCACTTCCTGGCGGCGTCCGTTCCAGAAGGTTAAGAATCCCTAAGCACCCTGCGTTTACGCTGTGGCACCGGACGGGCGCGGCACCTAGTTCGCCCTGGCGTT
>CAMUPC010000123.1 GCA_947090545.1 uncultured Eubacterium sp.
GAAGCCAGCCCCGCTCCCCTCCCTCCAGCGTCCTCCGCACACAAAAAAAAACTGCAACAGGCAATCCCAAAAATCCTCTCACCCATTGCAGCTTCTTTCGGACAGTCCCCCTGCCCTTTTCATTTTTATAATGTTTCAATCGTCATTCACGTCTCTTCTTCTGCTGTCATTTGTTTTTGATATTCCTCAAGGATAATGTTCTGAATATGGTCCCTGGTCTCAGAATTGATCGGATGAGCAATATCTCGGAACTCTCCATCCGCTGCCCTTCTGCTCGGCATCGCGATAAATAATCCCTTAACCCCTTCAATTACTTTGATATCGTGCACAACAAATTCATCATCAATCGTGATCGATACCACTGCTTTCATCTTTCCTTCTTTTTCAACTTTTCGGACTCGGACATCTGTTATTCGCATCATCTTTCGCCCCTTTCTTCATTTCCTATAAAACACCTCACATTTACTTATTATAGTTTTACCGCCTCCTTGAAACTTGTGACCAGCACACCGCGGTAAAAGCCGCCGCAGCCTGCCATCTATTACAACCCATACCGTTCATTGTTATCCTCCACGACTACCTTAATTCCGCTGTCACCGCAATAATAAGTATTCGCTTTCAGAGTCCCCCGACTCTCTACGATACAATTCTCGATATGCGTATTGTCACCTATGTAAACCTCATTTAATATAATAGAGTTCTTGATTACACAATTTTTGCCGACAAACACTTCTTTAAACAGGACTGAATTTTCAACCTTACTGTTAATAATGCAGCCGCTTGAGATCAGGCTGTTATGCACGTCGGAACCTACATTGTATTTTGCCGGCGGCAGGTCGTCCACTTTGGAATAGATATGCGGATAGTCCCGGAAAAAGAACTTGCGCACTTCCGGTTTCAAAAAATCCATATTCGTCTTGTAATAAGCATCTACGGTAGAAATATTGCTCCAGTACCCTTCCAGCTTATAGCCATACATCCGCTTCAAATTCTTATACCGGATTAAAATATCCGTGACAAAGTCGCTCCGGCTCTCCTGCGCACAATGCTCTAACAGGTCGATCAGTTGCCTTCTGCGGACTACGTAGATTCCCGTGGATATGGTGTTTGACTGCGCTACCATCGGCTTTTCTTCAAACTCTACGATCCTGGAATCCTCGTTCATCTTCACAACGCCATACCTGCTGACGTCCTCGGATTTGTCCATATCTTTGACAACGACCGTAATATCTGCCTTTTTCTCTATATGATAATCAAGAATCTTATTATAATCAATCTTATAAACACCGTCCCCGCTTGTAATAATTACATACGGCTCATGGCATCTTTTCAAAAAATCGATGTTCTGGTACATGGCGTCTGCCGTTCCGCGGTACCACCAGCTATTGTCTGACGTAACCGTCGGTGTAAATACATACAGCCCGCCTTGTTTTCTTCCAAAATCCCACCATTTTGACGAACTTAAATGTTCATTTAAGGAACGTGCATTATACTGTGTCAATACAGCTACGGTCTGGATCTGTGAATTGGTCATATTGCTCAGCGCAAAGTCAATGCAGCGGAAGCTGCCGCCTACCGGCATTGCCGCAATTGCCCTTTTCTTTGATAGTTCCTGCATACGTTTATTATTGCCGCCTGCTAAGATCAGTCCTAATGCTTTCATTCCGGTTCACCTTCCTTTATGATCGAATCTCCGCTTGCAAGCTGCCCGTTCGGATAGTCCTCTGCCGTTGTAACGCCTGCGATCGCCGTATTGCGCCCGATCCTGACATCCGGCGGGATCACGGAATCTTCTCCAATCGTCACAAGGTCAAACGCATAGACCTTTGGGTTATAAGTGCTCGGCGCATAATCGCCGACACCGATCTGTGCCCGGTCGCCAATCTTTGTATTTTCAGCAATAATTCCTTTATCGATGACGACATTTTCGCCGATCACGACGTCCTTCATCAGAATGGAATTGCGTATCACGCTGCCTCTGCCAATCGTAACGCCTGCCCCGACTACAGAGCTGTATACTTCTCCATAGACCTCGCAGCCTTCTCCGATCAGGCTTTTTTCCACAATTGCTTCAGAAGAAACATACTGTGGTTCAATAATATCACATTTAGTGTAAATTTTCCAATACTTCTCGTACAAATTAAATTCAGGAATCAGGTCAATCAGCTCCATATTCGCTTCCCAGTATGACCCAAGCGTCCCAACGTCCTTCCAGTAGCCGTTGTACTCATATGCAAACATCCGAAATTGTCTTTCATGCAGATATGGGATGATATGCTTGCCAAAATCACAGCTCCTTTGATCCTTTAACGCTACGAGCGCGTCCTTTAACACCTTCCAGCTAAAGATATAGATGCCCATAGAAGCCATATTGCTTCTTGGATGTTCCGGCTTTTCTTCAAAATCCTGAATCTGCTTGTCTGCGTCTGTAATAACGATGCCGAACCTGCTTGCCTCCTCGATCGGAACCGGCATCGCGGCTATCGTCACATCCGCCTGGTTCGCCTTGTGAAAATCGAGCATCTCTTCGTAGTCCATTTTATAAATATGGTCGCCCGACAGAATAATCACATACTCAGGATGGTAGCTCTCCATATAGTTCAGGTTCTGGTAAATTGCATTTGCCGTTCCGGTATACCATTCACTGTTATCGCTTTTTTCATAAGGCGGCAGTACGGTAACGCCGCCGTTGTTGCGGTCAAGATCCCAGGGAATGCCGATGCCAATATGTGAATTCAACCTAAGCGGCTGATACTGCGTCAGTACGCCTACCGTATCGATCCCGGAATTGATACAGTTGCTGAGCGGAAAATCAACGATCCGGTATTTGCCGCCAAATGCAACCGCCGGTTTTGCTACTGCGGAAGTCAGCACCCCAAGCCGGCTTCCCTGCCCGCCAGCCAACAGCATGGCGATCATTTCTTTACAAACCAATTCGCTCACCCCTCATCTAAATATTCAATCTATCTGTTCAATCTAGTATAACATATTCATCGCAAAATGTACAACATTTTTCACATCTTTTTGTCCTTTCCGCTCCAGTTTTTGTAGAATTTTACAGAAATTGCGAAATAAATAATTTGCAAAAAAAACAGATAGGTTTATAATAAGAGCAGTTCACAAACGCAGGGCATATTTCCTGTCTTTGTGCATACAATAAATATAGATTGTGCAGGTGTATAGCAAATGTATCAAATTCATTTTAACCAGCCGGCGCGTATTCATTTCATCGGCATCGGCGGAATCAGCATGAGCGGGCTTGCGGAAGTCCTGCTGGAAGAGCATTTTACGATATCCGGCTCTGACGCGAAGGAATCAGAGCTGACCAAAAAGCTGGAGCGCTTAGGCGCCGTGATCCACTATGGGCACAGTGCCAGCCACATCCAGCCAGGAACAGATGCCGTCGTCTACACAGCGGCAGTCCACAAAGACAATCCTGAATACCAGGCGGCAATGGCAAATGGGATTCCCCTGCTAAGCCGGGCGGAGCTGTTAGGCCAGATGATGAACAACTACAGGCAGTCCGTCGCTGTCGCCGGCACACACGGCAAGACGACGACGACCTCCATGATTACACAGATCCTTTTGGCGGCGAATGCCGACCCTACGATTTCCGTAGGCGGGATACTGCCTGCGATCGGCGGGAATATCCGGGTCGGCCATTCTGCCTGTTTTGTGACGGAGGCATGTGAGTACACGAACAGCTTTCTGCACTTTTATCCAAAGTACAGCGTCATCTTAAATATCGAGGAAGACCATATGGACTTTTTCAAGGATATTGACGATATCCGGCATTCCTTCCGCCTGTTCGCAGAAAATACGTCGCCGGACGGGGCACTGATTATTAACAGTGAGATCGACGGACTTGCGCCTCTGCTTGCAGGGCTTCCCTGCGGCGTCGTTACGTACGGCTTTGACAGCAAAAACAGCAGCTTTTATCCTGAAAACATTACTTACCAGGAATCCGGCTTTGCGCAGTTTACCATTATGCATGGCACACATCAGACCGTTCACTCCGAGGACGGGGTAAACACGCGTTTTCTTACCTGGAAGGAAACAGAAAAAGTCTGCGACGTCAGCCTTCGCGTTCCCGGCAGGCACAATATCAGCAACGCGCTTGCCGCTGCCGCGCTTGCCGTGACAATGGGCGTGCCTGCAAAAGCAATCGAAGAAGGGCTTCATGCATTTTGCGGAACCGACCGCCGCTTCCAGGTCAAGGGCTCGCTGCACGGCGCTACTATCGTTGACGATTATGCACACCATCCGACGGAAATCAGCGCGACGTTAAGCGCCGCAAAAAATTTTCCGCACACACGTATGATTTGCGTGTTTCAGCCGCATACTTATTCTCGAACAAAAGCATTTTTGGACGACTTTGCCAGTGCCCTGTCCGGCGCGGACATCGTCGTACTTGCCGATATTTATGCAGCCAGGGAAACAGATACGCTCGGAGTAAGCTCTGTAGATATCCTGGAGCGCCTGAAAAAACGTGGATGTGAATGCTACTATTTTCCATCGTTCGAGGAAATTGAAAAATTTTTGTTAAAAAAAGTAATGAACGGTGACTTGTTGATAACTATGGGAGCCGGAGATATCTTAAAAGTGGGTGAAGACCTGTTATCCAAATAGTTATCCACATTATCCACATTGAATTGTGCAAAAGATGCTTTTTTCAATGTGGATTTTTTGTGCTTTATCCACGCGGACGGCAGTCATGCAAAAAGATTCCATTTTCAGCCTTTTTGCGAATCAAAAGAGGCGGCGTTTTCCGATTATCCACCTTATCCACTTTATCCACAATAACCGGAACGCCTTGATTTCACAGACTTTGCGAAAAAAATGTACTTCTCAATTAGCAAATCCTGTGCTATAATCTGTGCAGTAAGAGAGGGATTGCATATGGCTGAGATATTATTAAAACGAGACAGCACGCTTGCTGCCACCTACGTACCAAATACGTTTATCGATGAATATATGACACACGCAGATGGGGAATTTGTCAAAATCTATCTGTATCTGCTGCGCTGCATGAGCCATCCAGATACGGTATTTTCCATCTCGGATATCGCGGACAAGTTCGACCATACAGAAAAGGATGTAACCCGTGCCTTAAAATACTGGGAGAAAATGCACCTGCTGCGCCTGGAATTTAACGGGCAGGAAGAGCTGACCGGGATCTGCCTGTCGGATGTTGCCTCACACGGCGCCTGCGATACGCCGCTTGAAACAGCGTCCGCAGTACAAGCGGCTGATAAAAAAGCTGCTTCGGACAGACGGCCTGCATCCCAAAAGCGCACGCTGCCGGAACGGACGCAGTATTCGCGCAACCAGCTTGCTTTGCTCAGCGAAAGCGAATCTGTCCAGGAGATTTTATTTGTCACGGAGCGCTACCTCGGGCATACGCTGAACAATACCGAGATTCAGATGATCCTCTATTGGCTGGACAAACTAAAGTTTTCGCCGAATCTGGTCGAATATTTAATCGAACAGTGCGTGGCAAAAGGCCATATGAGCATCCGGTACATGGATAAAATCGCTCTTTCCTGGGCGGAATCCGGTATCCGCACGCTGACCGACGCAAAGCAGTCGCTGCAAAACCATGGCCATGCAGTCTATGCCGTGCAGAAAGCATTTGGCATTTCAAACCGCACGCTTGCAAAGCCGGAGCTGGAATTTGTGCAGAAATGGTCAAAGGAGCTTGATTTCTCAGACGAGATTATCGCGCTTGCCTGTGAAAAAACAATCCTTCGTATCCACCAGATCAGCTTTGACTATGCGGATTCGATCCTGCAAAACTGGAAGCAGCACAACGTACGCACGGTAAACGACGTAAAGCTGCTGGATGCGCAGTATCAGGAAGCAAAGGCAAAAAAAGTATCTGCGAACAAAGCGGCAATCCGTACCGCAAAAGGAACTGCCGCGGGGGGCTTTGCCAATTTTTCACAGCGTACTTACAATTACGAGGAACTAGAACGTGAATTACTCTCGCAGGTTCGTTAGCCAGTCTGCGAAATCCTACGAATAGGGAGAATTGTGATGCCTTTAACCAATCTGCAATATGACGAGATTCAGCGCCAGTATGATGCCAGACAGTTAAAAAACCAGCATGTGCAGCATGAACGCAAGGCTCAGATTTATCTGAGATATCCGCGCCTTAAGGAACTGGAAGCGCTGACTGCCTCCGCAAGCGTCCGTCATGCCAAAAAGCTGCTTGACGGCGATGAGTCGGCACTCTCCCGGTTAAAGCAGGAGCTGTCCGCTTACCGCGCGGAACGAGCGAAGATTTTACAGACGGCAGGCGTAGACGAGCACTATTTCGAGCCTCCCTATACATGCCCGGACTGCAAGGATACCGGCTATATTGACGGCAGGCGGTGCCACTGCTTTGAGCAGGCTGCGATTGACCTGGTCTACACACAGTCAAATATCCGCAGTATTTTACAGGAAGAGAATTTTTCCAACTACTGCTTTGACTATTACTCGGACACCAAAATCAACGAAGCAACCGGGCTGACCGCGCGCGAAACGGCGCAAAAGGCAGTGATGGAAGCGCTTGCCTTTATTAAAAGCTTTGACCAGGAATTCCACAACCTGTTCCTGTATGGAGAAGCCGGAACCGGCAAGACCTTTTTATCCAACTGTATTGCGAAAATGCTGCTGGATACCGGGCATTCTGTCATTTACTTTACCGCCTTTCAGTTGTTTGACCTGCTGGAAAAAAACAAATTTCAAAAGGACTTAGACGCCGCCGCATCGATGCAGCATATTTTCGACTGTGACCTGCTGATCATTGATGACCTGGGAACCGAGCTGGCAAATACGTTTACAATTTCACAGCTTTTCTTCTGCCTGAATGAACGGATGCTTCGTAAAAAATCAACGGTTATCTCGACCAATTTAGGCTTTGACCAGCTAAGCACGATCTACACGGAACGGATTTTTTCCCGGATCGTGAGCAGCTATTCTATGATAAAGCTATTTGGCGACGATATCCGGCTCCAAAAGAAAAAATTGAGTAACGGTTCAGACAATTCTGAATTTTTACATAAGTAAAATCAAACGGAGGACTACACTATGCATTATGATGACAACACGATTGAAAGTATTCCGGTAGGAGTGCTTGGACTGATTCCGATGTCAAACTGCTCCGCCCTCGGCGAAAAGGTCGACCAGTATCTGGTAAAATGGCGGCATGAGCATCAGTCTGACCACAAGACAACCATCGCCTTCAGAGGTTTTGAGCGTGACACTTATATCGTCAATGCGAGCACTCCTCGTTTCGGCACAGGGGAAGCGAAAGGATTTATCAAAGATTCGATCCGCGGATATGACCTGTTTATTATGGTCGACGTTACAAACTATCACGAGACTTACACCGTCTGCGGCCATGCCAACCACAAATCACCGGATGACCATTATGCCGACCTGAAACGGATTATCGCCGCCGCCGGCGGAAAGGCAAGACGCATTACCGTCATTATGACTTTTCTGTACGAAGGCAGGCAGCACCGCAGAAGCGGCAGGGAATCCATGGACTGTGCAATGATGCTGCAAGAGCTGCACGCGATGGGTGTAGACAATATTATTACATTTGACGCACACGACCCGCGCGTACAAAACGCCATCCCGCTGTCCGGCTTTGAAACCATCCAGCCGTCCTATCAGTTTATCAAGGGGCTGTGCACCAATGTGCCGGACTTAAAATTTGACTCCGACCATATGATGATGATCAGCCCGGACGAAGGCGCAACCGGACGTGCCGTCTATCTTGCAAGCGTGCTCGGCATCAATATCGGCATGTTTTACAAACGCCGGGACTACAGCCGGATCGTCAACGGGCGCAACCCGATTATCGCCCATGAATTTCTCGGCGCTTCGGTAGAAGGCAAGGATGTAATGATTATTGACGATATGATCTCCTCCGGCGACAGTATGATCGATGTCGCAACCGAGCTGAAAAAGCGCAAGGCAAAGCGTATTTTTGTCATCTCTACGTTTGGCTTATTTACAGACGGCATGGCGAAATTTGACAAAGCTGTGGAGGACGGCATTATTTACCGTGTCATCACTACCAACCTGATCTATCAGACACCGGAGCTTCTGAGCAAGCCATACTATATCAATTGTGATATGAGCAAATATATCGCATATATTGTAGATACCTTAAATCATGATACTTCCATCAGCCATCTTTTAGATCCGTATGACCGGATTAAAAGCCTGGTTACAAAATATAAAAATGGCGAAATCATTTCCAATTAAACGCCGCACAGCAAAAAAACACCTGCACACTGTCTGTTCCATACAATGTGCAGGTGTTTTTGTTCCGTATGTTAAAACAAATCTACTTCACCGTTATATTTGTTATCGTTAATTACATAATAAGCCTTAAATTCCTCCGGCTTTACATATATCTGTAAGGATTTAATCGATGAGGCTCTGTGACCGCTCGCAACAAACGCTGCTTTTACCTTTTCAACAATCGAAAGCTCGCTTGCCTGCTGATCCTGGTATTCAATAAATACTTCCGGCTTTAACTCAGGCTTTTCCACCTTTTCTTTCTTTGCTGTTGATCTCTTTGCAGCAGGTTTTTTAGCTGCTTTTGCTTCATCCTTATCAGCCTTTTTTCCAACCGTCTTTGTTTCTTTCTTAACAGCCGTGTCTGCTTCTGGTTTCGCATCTGCTTTAACCGCTTTTACTTCTTTCACATCTGCTGCTTCTGCAACTGACTTTGTTTCTTTGTCTGTACTCTTTGAGCTCATCTCCTTAGACCTCCTACAATCTACTCACACACTAAAAACTTTTCCATTGCTAACAGAGCTTCTTTCTCGTCGTTGCCTTCCGTAATAATATTCACGCTCATTCCTTTGGATGGATTAAATGCCATAATTCCCATAATGCTCTTGGCATTAATCTTGCGGTTGTCATTCTCAAACGTGATATTGCTGTCGAACTGACACGCCACCTGAACAAGCTCTGCAATTGGATTCTCATGCCCCTTTGCTACATTTGAAACTATAATCTGCTTATTACTCATATTTCCTTCCACTTCCTTAAGAATCGTTTAGAATACACAAGTTCATCTCGTAATATAGTCCATAAAACCAGCATTTGCAAGTGTTTTTTTCATTTCTGTTAAAAACTCACGAATGAGGCATAAAACATACCCGAATTTTATGCATTTTGCAGGCAATTTTCACAAAAATCTCATGCCCTTTCCCGCCTTAAATCTTTCTGAAAAGCCCCGACGTCTTTTGCCAGCTCCCCGCTTAACGCAAGCAGGCAGATCAGATTCGGCACCGCCATCAGCGCGTTTGCGATATCCGAAAACTTCCAGGCAATCGACAGCGTCGTTGTCGCTCCGATAAACGCAACGCCGGAAAAAACGACCCGGTATATCATATTAAACCGGTTTGACCCGGCAAGATATTCTAACGCCTTCTCCCCATGATATTCCCATCCCAGAATCGTGGAAAACGCAAACAGCGCAATGCCAACCGTCACCATATAGCCACCCGCAGGGCCAAGCACTGTCCGAAACGCTTCGATCGTAAGCTCCGCACCCTCGATCGCCTTGCCGCTCGCATCCGTAATGCCAAGCACACCTGAGGAAGCAATGCACAGCCCTGTAATCGTGCAGACAACGATCGTATCCCAAAACGTCCCTGTCATATTAATGTAGCCCTGGCGCACCGGATTGTCTGTCGTCGCGGAAGCCGCCGTAATTGCCGCGGAGCCCATGCCCGCTTCATTCGAGAACACGCCGCGCGCAATCCCATACCGCATCCCGCTCATCATAGACGCCACGATCGAGCCGCCCACACCGCCGGCAACTGCCTTTACTGAAAACGCCATTCTGAAAATCTCAGCCACGCCCGCTGGTACATTGCCGATATTGCCGAATATTACAATCAGCCCGCCGCACACATAAAAGACCGCCATACACGGCACGATAACGGACGACAGCCTGGAAATCGACTTAATCCCACCTACGATAATGCACAGGGAAAGCAGCGTTACAATCACGCCCGTTACCCAGGTCGGCACCTGAAACGTCTTGTTCATCGCATCCGAGATCGAGTTTGCCTGCGTCAGATTGCCGATCCCAAACGAAGCGATCACCGCAAACAAAGCAAACAGCCAGCCGAGCGCCGCGCCGAACGTCTTGTTTTTAAACGCCTTTTTCATCGTGTACATCGGACCGCCTGACATCTCGCCCTGCTCGTTTACCTCACGGTATTTGATCGCCAGCATACATTCGCTGAACTTCGACGTCAGCCCAAAGCACGCGGAGATCCACATCCATACAAGCGCCCCTGCACCGCCGGAAACCATCGCGGTCGCAACGCCTATAATGTTGCCTGTACCGATCGTAGCTGCAAGCGCTGTTGTAAGCGCCGCAAACGGAGATACATCGCCTGCGCCCTGCTTTGTTCTGGATTCCTTGCTTAGTGTCAGTTTTACGGCGTATGGAAGGTTTCTCCAGGTGAGAAACTTTAGACGGAATGTAAGGAAGATGCCTGTGCCTACTAAAAGCACGAGCATGACTGGGCCCCATACAAAATCGTCTACTACTTTTAGAATTTCTTCCAGTTCTTTCATAACGTAAGCTCCCTTCTTGTCTTTTGCCTGTGTATGGACTTTTGGTGTCCTATTCTATTCATTATTATGCGAAGATTTTTTGAGTATGCTTTGTTTTTTGATTTTGGATGTGCGGGGCATCTTGCGCGGTGGGAGTGTAGCTGTTTGGGCGGACGCTAGGAGAGGGGATTGGCACGCCCTGGCTGTGTCCGTTCCAGAAGGTTAAGAAGCCCTAAGCATCCTGTGGGAAGGCTGTGGCACCGTCCGGTCGCGGCACCTAGTTCGCCCTGGCGTTCCGCCAGCAGCTAAAGGTGCCGCTGGGCTTCGCCCCTGTGTTATTGAACAGGATGCTAAGGGCTTCTAAACCTTCTTCCAAAGGCACAGCCAGGGCGTGCCAATCCCCTCTCCTGGCTGGTTTTCGCAAATGTTACGAAAGAGAATCCCGTATTTGCATTCATTCCTGAAAAGCGGCGTGTAGGTATCGCTTCGTGTGATTGTATAAATATACAGGCACCTGATTCTATTCAGAAAAGGGACAACGCCTGCACGTTGTCCCATCCTTGAGATCAAAACACTTTATTATTTTACCACAAAAAAGCAGTTTGTCAATATTTATGTCGCCGTTATGCAACAGTAAACGTAAGCTTTATGAATTTGGGAGTTTCCGTTTGGGATATAATATAAGGGTGCTGAACCGATAAGCCTTGTACTCTTATTCTTCGCCATTATTCAATTCTGCTCTATGATTCTGTCAAGTCGCGCAAACCTGCTGTGGCACATGGAAAAGCCAGCCGGGAGAGGGAATTGGCACGCCCTGGCTGCGCCTTTGGAAGAAGGTTTAGAAGCCCTTAGCATCCTGTTCGATCACGCAGGGGCGAAGCCCAGCGGCACCTTTAGCTGCTGGCGGAACGCCAGGGCGAACTA
>CAMUPC010000124.1 GCA_947090545.1 uncultured Eubacterium sp.
CTTGCTTCCTGTGACTATGGAAAAATGTTAGGAGCCCTTAGCATCCTGCTCGATACAACAGGGGCGAAGCCCAGCGGCACCTTTAGCTGCTGGCTGCAAGCCAGGGCGAACTAGGTGCCGCGACCGGACGCAGCCACAATGTAAATGCAGGATGCTTAGGGCTCCTTGCATTTTGGAATCGGAACAGGAAGCAAGCCCCGCTCCCCTTTCTCCAGCGTCCTTATATGCACAAAAGTGCAACCCTCAACTGAAACAGTTACAATTCCGGTTTATCCAGGCAAGGAATTTTAAAAAGAAAAAAGGAGGCATCACAATGAAACAAATGGAATCAGACGTGATTGTAGTAGCAGCAGGCTTATCTGGGCTTGCAGCAAGCATCGCAGCAGCAGAAAACGGAGCACAGGTGCTTGTCTTTGAAAAATCAAGCACCACAGGCGGAGCCGCAAATATGGGCATGGGCCCGTTAGGTATCGGTTCCAGGATTCAAAGAGAACAGATGATTTCACTAACACCAGGAGAAGCATTCCGCAAGCACATGTATTTTACGCATTACCGTGTAGATGCAAGAATGGTAAGGGACTATTATTTTAAATCCGGTGACACGATTGAC
Source organism: uncultured Eubacterium sp. (assembly GCA_947090545.1). Taxonomy (GTDB): domain Bacteria; phylum Bacillota; class Clostridia; order Lachnospirales; family Lachnospiraceae; genus Eubacterium_J. The sequence continues at coordinate 611 of CAMUPC010000124.1, forward strand.
TGGCTGATGGAGATGGGCGTAGAATTTGTAGGCGTGCAGAGGGCGTTTAGCGCGCCGGAGGATACGCGTGCATATTCGGACGGAGAATTTACCTGGCATGTGTGCAGGCCGGAAGGCGGCGGAGTGCCGGGCCCGCGTGCAGCGACGGCAATGACGAAAAAGATGACAGAACATGCTCTGGAGCTGGGAGTAGAATTTTTGTACGAGACTCCGGTTTTCAAGATTCTGATGGAGGATGGGACGGCAGTTGGCGTCCTTGCCAGGGCAAAAGACGGGGAAGAGATCGAAGCGAGGGCAAAGTCTGTCATTATTGCCACTGGCGGATTCGGGGACAACCCGCAGATGATCAAAGAAGAAACAGGCTATGAATTTGGCAGGACGATTTTTAATTTTGCGATTCCAGGCATGAAAGGCGACGGGCTTAAGATGGCATGGGAAGCAGGCGCAGGAAAAGTGCCTTGTAGCATGGAACTGATGTATCAGTTGCCGGATAATATGAATCATTTTATTTTAGACGGGGCATTCCGCCAGCCATGCCTGTGGGTCAACCGCAACGGAGACCGCTTTATGCCGGAGGACCAGATCGGAAATACGACGTTTACGGGCAATGCAATTACAGCGCAGCCGGGAAGCATTGCGTTTTCTATTTTTGACAGCAGGCTGTTAAAGAAATACAAGAAAAAAGGACCGGATATTATTTCCCATGTACATCCGCATGACCTGTATGACCATTTTGACGAGCAGTGGGAGCGGGATCTGGCGGATGGCTATGAGCCGATTACGCAGGCGGATACGATCGAAGAGCTGGCGCAGAAGGCTGGCATTGATGTGGACGGGCTGACTGCGCAGATCGAAGAATATAACGAGATGTGCGCTGGCGGCTTTGACGAGATTTTTGAAAAAGACAGGCGTTATATGCAGCCGATCGAAAAGGCGCCGTTTTACTGTTGCAGACAAAATGTAGGCGCTTATGGTTCCCTGGGCGGAGTGAAGATTAATCATAAGACACAGGTGCTGACGCAGGATGCAAAAGTGATTCCTGGCTTGTATTGTGTGGGGACAGACGCGTGCAATATTTTCGGGGACAGCTATCCGTTTATCCTGTCTGGAAATACGATGGGATTCTGCTTAAACAGCGGGCGCATTGCAGGAGAACATGCAGCGGCGCAGTTGGACGATTTTACATATTAAGGATTGGAAACCAATATGAAGATTACGATTGACGGAAAAGAAATTGAGGCAAAACAAGGACAGAGCGTTTTGAATGCGGCGCTGGATGCGGGAGTCTATATTCCGCATCTTTGCAGCCATCCAGATTTGGAAGCAAAAGGCGGGTGCCGTCTGTGTTCCGTAGAGATTGCGGGCGTAAAGGGCGCGGTGCCTGCATGTGAAACCAAAGTGCAGGATGGGATGGAAATTACAGTCGAAGGGGAGGAATCCTCAAAGGTCAGAAGAATGGCGATGGAGCTGATGCTGGCGTCCCATCCGGCAGACTGTACCGGATGCCCGAAATACGGAAAATGCGAATTGCAGTCCATGTACCAGTATATGGGCGTCAGCCCGGAAGGATGGAGAAAAAAATCCAGGAGTGTGCCAAACGATGACAGCAATCCGCTTATTTCGCATCTGTTTACAAGGTGTGTGCGCTGCGGAAGATGTATCCGCGCCTGCCAGGAACTGCGAGGGGTCAAGGTGCTTGATTATATCAAGACGCCTGCGGGCATCCGTGCCGGTATCCCGGGAGGGAAATCGTTAGCGGAGGCTGGCTGCCGTTTCTGCGGCGCCTGCATCGAGGTTTGTCCGACCGGATCGATTATGGATCAGGTCAAGATCATGAAAGAGGAGCGTTCCTATGCGGAAAATATCGTGCCCTGCAAGAGTACCTGCCCGGCACATATCGATATTCCAAGATATATCCGCTGCATCCGGGAAGGCGAATGGGATAAGGCGGCGGCAGTTGTGCGCGAGAAGGTGCCGTTCCCGGAGACTCTTGGAAGTGTTTGTACGCATCCCTGTGAGCAGGAATGCAAACGAGGAGAGCTGAATGAACCTGTTTCCATCTGCAAATTAAAACGTGCCGCGGCAGCAGCCGACAGCGGTGCCTGGAAGGAGCGTGTGCGCAAAGACGCCGCGACAGGGAAAAAAGCCGCAGTCATCGGTGCGGGCGTGGCGGGATTGACCGCAGCTTATTATCTGGCAAAAAAAGGGCATGACGTCACCGTTTTTGAAAAAAATGAAAAAGCGGGCGGGCAATGCCGCTATGGGATTCCGGCATACCGTCTGCCGGACGCGGTTTTAGATCGTGAGATTCAATCGATGCTGGAAGCAGGGTTTACGCTAAAGACAGGGACGGCTGCCGATACGCCGAAGGCGCTTTTGGAACAGGGCTATCACGCGGTGCTGGTTGCGGTCGGCACACATCAGGGGACGAGGCTTCCGATGGAAGGAAATGATCTGCCGGGTGTTTATGTCAATGCGGATTTCTTAAAGCACGCCAGAATGGGGACGCCGCTTCCGGTTGGAGAAAAGGTTATCGTGCTTGGCGGCGGAAATGTGGCATACGACTGCGCCAGGACAGCACTCAGGCTTGGAGCCAAGGAAGTGCACATGGCATGTCTCGAAAGCGAAGCACAGATGACAGCGACACCGGAGGAGATCGAAGAAGGGCGCCAGGAAGGGATTCTTCTGCATCCGGCGCATACGTTCCACCGGATTATCGGCACCGATCATGCGCAAGGGGTAGAGATTCAAAAAATCGAGAAGTTTTATTTTGACGAAAACCACAAGGCAGTGATGGAGCTTGCAAAAGGAAGCAGCCAGGTAATAGCGGCAGACCAGGTGATCTTTGCGGTCGGGCAGAAGCCAGAGGGGACAGGCGAGATGGGGCTTGCGCTGGTACATGGTGCTTATATTAAAGCCGACGGCAATTTAAAAACGAGCATGGATGGCGTGTTCGCGGCAGGGGATGTCGTAACAGGCACAAAATCCGTGATCGAGGCAATTGCAGGCGGCAGGAAAGCGGCGGAGCAGATCGACTTGTATTTGGGCGGAGACGGCGATATCAGTGAGAAGCTGTTGGAGCAGGAAGCCGCGTCACCTTATATCGGGCAGGTGGAAGGCTTTGCGGCGTTACGCCGGGTGGAGCCGGAGATCAAAGAAGCAGCCGTACGCAAAAATGATTTTTCTTTGGTCGAACAGCCAATGGCATGTGAACAGGCACAGTGCGAAGCCAAGCGCTGCCTGCAATGCGACCTGCGGCTGCAAATTCACCGGACAAAACTATGGAACGAGTATCAGGGAGGCGTGTAGGATGCGTATAGTAGATAAAATCAGCCAGCTAACAGAGTCGGAATGTATTGTGGATACGCTGCGCGGCATCGTCTCTGAAAATGAATGCACACAGTGCGGAAAATGCGTGTTTGGGTATGAAGGCGTCACGCAGCTTCAGATGATGCTTACAGACATTGCTGAGAAAAAAGGAAGAAGCACCGATCTTATAAAGATGAAGGAGCTGTGCGAAATGATGGCGGCACAGTCGCTTTGCGAAACTGGAGAAGAGATTGCAAAAGCCGTGCTTGTGGCAATAGACACCTACCGGGCGGATTTTGAAAGCCATATCGGAAAAAAAGGATGTCGTGCCGGCGTATGCACAAAATTTATGACTTATCATATTCTTGCAGACCGTTGTACCGGATGCGGAGAATGTGCAGATGCGTGTGAGGACGATGCAATTATCGGTAAGGCAAGGTTTGTGCATATTATTGAGCAAAAAGAATGCATCCAGTGCGGGGCGTGTATGGACGCCTGCGGGGAAGATGCGATTGTCCGTGCCGGTGCCGTCAAGCCACGGTGCCCAAAACGCCCAATTCCTTGTAAGCGGCGGTAACAGGCTAAGATCAGATTATCAGGGGAAAACAGCCGTCAGCGGTGTACTTGCAGCTAGCGGCTGTTTTTTCGTGCCATCCTTTTGCAAAAGACTCAAATCATATGCAAATATTTCATAATCCTCATAGACAGATTATAATTCATATATTCTTCCCCTTCCAAAAATTCACACCCTGTAATCTGCTTCACCTTTCCCATACGATACAGCAGTGTATTCTTATGAATATGCAGATTCTGTGCAATCATCGACGGCTGTCCGGGATGTTTTAGAAATTCCGTCATCGTATGGATAAAATCAGTACCATGTTCTTTGTCATACAGATACAGCTTCATAAGCCCGGGCTGGATTAAATACCGGATCTGTGAGTTTTCTTTTTCATAGCTTTCCAGCATCTGATATAAATAGTAATCCTTATAATAATAAATAGAAGCCGCAGCGTTGAGCTTTAATCCCAGGAGCACCGAGGACACAGCCTGTTCATAAAAACGGGGTGTATCCTCCAGGTTCTGGAAAAAGTTGCTGACGCCTGCTTTTAAGTCATTTGCCGAAAGATACGTTTCGAGCTGTTTCATCTCATAGCCGCTTAAATGCTGGTTCATATCCCGGCTGAGCAGGAATACAATCGTATTTTCATAAATCACATAAATATTGCCGGATAAAATATAGCGCAGCCGTTCTAAAATAACCTCTACTTTCAGGTCAGAGCTGCTGTAGCCAAGCGATGGAATCGCGATAATATAAAACGTTTCTTTTAACTGGTATCCCATCGTTTTCAGGCGCTTGCGGATATCCTGCGTATTTTTGGACGGATGGCGGATCAAGTCGGCGAGAAAATACGAGTACATCACGCCTTTGTTGCGTTTAAAGGTCGTATCCTTTTGCAGCTCCATAGAAATTAACTTACTAAAGCGGTGAAAAAATTCCTGGTCAAAGTCGCGGAAAGGCTGTTCGGATTCGAGCATCATCACATGCCCGATCTCGATTCCCTGAATCTCGATCACATCAATCAGCATTGCTTTTTCTACAAGCTCGTTGTAATGATGCAGGGCATTGCCGCACTGCCTGATTTTATCATCTAAGCGGTGCTTTAAAATATACTGGATGCCTGCCGTACTGATGTAGCCTGCGGAATGCTCTTCCTGAAAGAAGATATTATCCGGGACAATGCCTGCGGATATCGCAAGATATTTATGCTGTAAGTCGATTACATAGACCGGGTTTCCAAATAAACTAGATGCCGTATCGACCAGATATTGCAGTCCGTTGCCGGAAAACAGCGCATTGACCAGAAGATGCATCCCCGCGGAGATCTGCTGTATTTCTGTCAGATAGTCAAGCAGTAAGTTAAAAAAGGCTCCTTCGTCGATGCTGCCGTCAAAAAATACGATTTGAAACGGGCTGTCCGTATAAGCATCGGCATCGGTATGCTGCCTGGTGCTGAAAATAATGACTGGCTGGCAGATATCGGGCGTGACGGCAAGGTGTGCGGGCGCCAGATACAGTGTCGATGCTGTGCGGGCATGTTGGGAGTCCGTCAGCATACGTACATGAAGCAGATCCGGGTTTAGCTGTTTATTTCCATAAATATGGTACTGATATCCGCTTTTCTGCAAACGATCGAGTAACTGCAAATATTCCATAGCGGCATTCCTTTCTGATTGTAATTTTTCGGCGCGCGTGATGCTTTTAGCCGTCCGCTTTTATTATAACGGATTTGGCGTTGTGTGTGTGCACGAAAAACAGGGTTGTCAAAGGAAAAGTTTGGATACAGGCACGATGCATCCAGACGGCAGGATGTCTATAATCAATACTGTCAAGACGACCAAAAAAGAAAGAAAGATGAGATATGGGCACTTTGGGAAAATATGGCAGAAGCGTATCAATCATCGGCGTTGGCTGTACGCCGTTTATGTATACGGTCGACCATGAGCAGACGAATGGGCTGACAGAGGGCGAGATGTTCGGATATGCAGCATTGAAGGCAATGGAAGATGCAGGAGTCAATCCAAGGGATGTGGATTTTTATTTTCATGGGGAAGCAAGCCCTTTGAACGGCTCGAATTACCTGACGCCGAATGTACAGGTCGCAAATTGGTTCGGCATGAAGGGAAAAGGCTCGATCCACCATTCGGAAGCGTGCTGTACGGGCTACCTTGCGATTGAGCAGGCGGCAAATGCAGTAGCGAGCGGGAAATACGACTGTGTGCTGACAGGCGCTGTGGAATTTGGGGACAGCACGCCGTCTCCGGCTGACAGCGTAGAATCGCCGAAGCATCCGTATAAGAGAGATAAGATGACGATGGATAAGTTTCTGAAAACAACCTCATGGCTGTATGACCGTACGTACACAAGAAGCCTGATGGCAGGGCAGGAGCTGATCTACGACGACGCGGCGGAGTGGTATGTGCGCACGCGCGGCATTACGCCGGAGCAGATGAACAATACGCTAAACTGGATGTGCATCAATAACAGGCGCAACGCATCGGTCAATCCGCTTGCCCTTGAGCGCAGGACGTATGAATCGCTTGCCGAGGAAGCAGGCATGACGCTGGAGGAGTATATGAACTCGCCGTATAACCCGCGTATGGGAGATTTCCTGCGTGCCGGCGCAATTGAGTTAAAATGTGACGGCGCTGCGGCAGCGCTGGTCTGTGCGACCGAGAAGATTCCTCAGATTGCCAAAAACCTGGCACATCGTCCGATTGAGGTGCTTGGCATCGGAAGCGCCGCCTGTGAAGCGAGCACGCCGCATTTTGAAGTACGTGCGACACAGGAAGCAGTGCGCCAGGTATACGAGCTGACAGGATTAACAGGAGACAGCCTGGACCTGTTTTATGCGAATGACTTTATTATCACTTCTCACCTGGTATCTGCTGAGATCGCCGGATACCTGCCGTATGGAGAAGGATGGAAATATATCTGCGACGGGCGTACCGCATGGGACGGCGATAAGCCGATCAATACGAACGGTGGGCGCACTTCCTTTGGACACGCACATGCAGCTTCCGGCCTGGCAGACGTGTATGAGGCATGTAAGCAGTTGTGGGGAGAGTGCGGGGAGCACCAGGTGAAAAAGCCGGCGAAAACGGCGATGCTTCGGGGATACGGTGGAGCGCAGAATGTAGCGGCAGTAGTGATCCGCACGCTGGAAGCGTAGGAGGTGAGCAGTATGAGTATCAAATTGGAAAAAGTAGTAGAAAAATTTTATCAGGGGCTGGAGGAAGGAAAATTTCTTGGCAGAAAATGCCCACAATGCGGAAACGTAGAATTTCCGCCGGTATATGCCTGCAATGCGTGCGGCAGCTATGAGACGCAGTGGTATGAGATCAGCGGCAAAGCAAAGCTGCACTCGATTGTCCTTCCGGCAGCGCTTTCTTCTAAGCCGGAATATAAGAAGCTGGGCAAATATGCATACGGGGAAGTGGAATTGGAAGAAGGGACCCGGTTTAACGCGGTTGTGCGCGGCATCAGCAAAAAAAACAGGGCGGAATTATCCGCAAAGCTGCCGCTGGACTGCCATATCGCGGTATTTGAACGCGAAGGCGGTTATAAAACCGTCGTGTTTGACCTGGATGAGAACTAAAAAAACAGAAAAGGAGATAAAAAAATGGAAAGAAAAGAATTAGAAGCACAGGTGATGAAAATGGTGGCAGCATCCTATAAAACGGACGCAGCAAGCCTTACGATGGAGACGTCTTTTGCAGATGACTTGGGCGGGGCATCCGTACAGATGGTAGCACTTGTAGCAGAGATTGAAAATGAGCTGGATGTAGAGCTGATGCTGTCCGATGCAAGCGGCTGCGCTGTCATTAAAGACCTGGTAGATTTGATCGAAGGAGAAATGTAGCATATGAGCGTATTGGATGAAATCTACAGGAAGGCGAAGCGGGACCCGAAAAAAGTAGCGTTTCCAGAGGCGGCAAATGAAAAGATGATGCAGGCCGCCTATGAGACAGGAAAAGAGGGGTATATTGTTCCGGTGCTTGTCGGAGACGGCTGCCAGATTCGGGAAGCCATCAAAGAGCGCGGTTATGAGGAAAGTGTATTTACGATTGTGGACATCAGCCAAGAGGAATACAAAAAATCGCTGATTGACAAATATGTGGCGCTTCCGCAGACAATCTTAAAGGAAAAGCCGTTAAGCCGTCGGATGCAGAATCCTCTGTATTATGCGATGGTGATGCAGGCAGTTGGAGAAGCGGACGTTACGTTTGCAGGCATTGACAATACGACAGGCGATGTGCTCTTGGCTGGGCAGATGATGATTGGGCTAAAAGAGGGAATCAGTACGATTTCCAGCATCGGGCTGTGCGATATTCCAGGCTTTCAGGGAAGCGAGGGATCACTTTTGGCAATTGGCGACAGTGCCGTATGCACCAATCCAGATGCCAGGCAGTTAGCGGATATTGCAGTCTCAGCCTGCGATACCGTAAAGGAGCTGCTTGACTGGGAGCCAAGGTGCGCCATGGTCAGCTATTCCACATTAGGCAGCGGACAGGGCGAGCTGATCGATAAAGTCGTAAATGCCGTAGCAATCGCCAACGAACAGCGCCCGGACCTGGCAATCGACGGAGAATTCCAGTTTGACGCCGCCATTTCGCCTGATGTAGCAAAAAAGAAGGTTGGCAGAGAAAGCAAGGTCGCGGGAAAGGCGAATATTGTGATCTGGCCAGACCTGAATGTTGGGAATGTCGGCGTCAAGCTGATCCAGCAGTTTGGACATGCGGATGCATACGGGCCGATGTTGCAGGGCTTTGCAAAAGTCATATGTGACTGCTCCAGAGGGGCGCCTGTATCCGAGATTAAAGGAAATATCGTAATCAGCGCCGTACGTGCGTCGGCAGGCTGACAGCCAGAAGGAGAAACCAAATGAAACATTATCAGGTACTGGCAATCAATCCCGGCTCTACCTCTACGAAAATCGCATTGTTTGAGGATGATACGTGCATCTATTCTAAAAACGTATCGCACGATGCCGCGGAGCTTGCCAGATTTAAGACGATACCAGGCCAGCTTCCCTATCGGAGAGATATGATTTTAGAACTGCTGAAAGAAGCAGGCATCAGGCTGGAGGACATCGACGTCTTTGTAGGAAGAGGCGGAGGGCTCCTTGCTATGGAAGGCGGGACTTATGCCGTATCCGAGCGGATGCTTGCCCATGCCAAAAGCTGTGCAAACGGCGTGATCCACCCGGCGGCACTAGGCTCTCAGCTTGCCCATGAATTTGCAGTCCAATACGGCGCAAAGGCAATGGTCGTCAATCCGCCCGACGTAGACGAGATGCAGGACTTGGCAAGAATGACAGGCATCAGGGGAGTCAACCGGATCATCCATTTACACGCCCTGAACTTAAAGGAAACAGCGATCCGTCACAGCAAACAGGTACTGCATAAAGAATATGAATGCTGTAACTATGTCGTATGCCATATCGGAGGCGGGATCTCCATATCCGCACACCGCCATGGCAGGATGATCGACGGCTTCGATATCGTAGGCGGCGAGGGCCCGATGGCTCCTACCAGGTGCGGCAGTATCGCAGCCGCGGATCTTCTGGACTATATGGAAAAAAATCAACTGGACACAGCAGACATGAAAAAGCTGTGCACCAGGACAGGCGGATTTGTCAGCCATACAGGAATCTCCGATGCGGTCGAGCTGATTCAAAGGGCAAACGGCGGCGATGGCTATGCGAAGATGCTGTGGAACGCGATGATCTATCAGATAGAAAAATGCATTGGGGCTATGGCTGCGGCGCTGCACGGACAAGTGGACGGGATACTGCTTGGCGGCGGGATGGTACATAGTGATGACCTGGTGGAGCAGATTAGGGAGAGCTGTTCTTTTATTGCTCCGGTTACGGCTTATCCAGGAGAGTTTGAGATGGAAGCGATGGCAGCTGGGGCAATCCGGGTATTGAAAGGGGAAGAAGTGCTAAAGGAATATACGGGGAAGCCTGTGTGGAGCGGATTTGCCTGGGATCAGGAGATGATGAAGGGAATGCCGGAAGAAAGGGACGCTGGAGGAAGCAACATCTAGGGAGGATCTATGGAAAAAAGAAAAAAGAAAGTACAGATACTCACACTGGCATTTGGAATCGCACTGCTGCCTCCAATCTGGGCAGTAGCGGCGCCCTACCTGGGCATCAGCGTAGGCTCTGTCGCTCTGATTTGTGCCGGGCTGTATGTAGCAAACGGTAATCAGAGAAAAGACGCGATCAAAATGACGGCAGGTTTTCTTGCCGGAGATGTCTGGGCAGTCCTTGCCATTTGGGTGATGGAGACGCTTTCCTTCCAGCCGAATGTCGAATTGTATGTGACGCTGTTTGTGATGGGCGGCATCGCCGTGCTGATTGGAGAGACATTTTCAGCTATATTTTATACTCCTGCGTGGCTTTGCGGCTGGGCGATCGGGCTTACGATTATGGCGCCTGGGAAAGTGGAAGGCATGGGGATGCTTCCGGTGCAGATCGGGGCAGCGATGGCGGCAGGAGTCTTTTATGTAGGAGTTGGTGTGGATGCTTTTCAAAAATTTTTGATCCGCCTGATGGAAAAGTAGGAAATTTATCGTTTGTGTATAGCAGGATGGCGGTAAGTGAAGCGTTGAAAAAGAAAGAGGTTTCGGGAATAGAGGCAGTAATTGTCAGGGGGATGAACTGGGGTAGTTTACCGTAGTTTATCCCCCTGAATAACGTATAAATGAGGAGGAGAACCTAGGAGTTGTAAAAATTGTGCACAATGGCAAAATCTTTGTCTGGGAAATAATTTCGGTCAAGTGTTGTATTTTTTTTGAGAATAGGACGCTGGAGGAAGGGGCGCGGGGCTTGCTTCCTGTTCCGGTTCCAAAATGTAAGGAGCCCTAAGCGTCCTGCGGTTACGCTGTGGCACCGGACGGGCGCGGCACCTAGTTCGCCCTGGCTT
>CAMUPC010000125.1 GCA_947090545.1 uncultured Eubacterium sp.
GCAGGATGCTTAGGGCTCCTTACATTTTGGAATCGGAACAGGAAGCAAGCCCCGCTCCCCTTCCTCCGGCGTCATCTCCCAGCCCAAAATGCGCAGCCACTTTATCCGCCATCTCATCAATTTCCATACTGCCGTCATTCACTATAGAAGCATACGCTGTTTCCACGCATTGCCTGCGTACTTCTTTCGCAAACAAAACATCCCGCTCCATCCAGTTAGAAAAAGCCTTCTCTTTATCAAGACAGCCTTCCAGCACAAAAGGGACATACGCCCTTTTTTGATAATGAAACACCTGGAATTGTTCGGTAGGCGTAACCGAAAGATAACGGTTATAAGGAATACCCGCCTGTTTCATAATCGCCGGAACATACGCTGCCCCTTCTGTCAGGATGCCGCCGCTGTAGGCGATCTGTCTTAAATCTTTGGCAAGGTATTCAAAGGTTTCTTTGTAAAATGCAAATTCCTCGCTGCATTGAACCGCCGGGTCTCTCATCCATGTTTGTTCTGCATCCATCGAAATGATTTTCTGGCAGGTGGGATACCCTGCGAAGGCACCAGCTTTTATGTAATCATCTAAAAAATCATCTACCTTAAAATAGTACAGGCTGTATTTTTTGGAAAGTATCTCGGCCACGGTGCTTTTCCCGGAACATGGGGAGCCGCCGATATAATAAATCGTATTCATTCGTTTTTTTCTCCTGTATGTGCATATTGTAGTATTTTTTGCTGTTTTTTATCCGAACATTCCATTTCAGCCTTTCCTAGAGTATGATGAACCATTGATTGTATCATACCATATGCCAGGTATGTTTTCAATCTCTGTTTGAAATCTCAGAATGGTTGTGCTATAGTTAAAAAAGCTGGAAAGCCTGCAAGGTGTAAGGAAGGAAGCGGCAAATCTCGTTTTTTACAGGAGGACTTTATGCACAAGCTTGACGAGAACGAAACAGAAAACAATACGTTCACCTGGCAGGGCAAGAAAGCCGCAGCCGCGCTTGCTGAGGAAGCGGCGGGGTATCGGCTGTGCCCCTGCGCGCAGGAGAGCGTTGACTGGGAGCACACGAAAAACCTGTATGTGGAAGGCGACAACCTGCCAGCCCTAAAGCTGCTGCGGGAAACATATGCCAGCCAAATCAAGATGATCTATATTGACCCGCCGTATAATACAGGCTCTGATACCTTTGTCTACGCGGATGATTTTTCCAGGCATTCGGACTGGTGCTCGATGATCTATCCGCGCCTTTTGCTTGCAAGGGAGCTGCTGACGGAGGACGGGGTGATTTTTCTCTCGATTGACGACCACGAATTTGACAATTTAAAGAAAATCTGCGACGAGGTGTTCGGGGAATGCAACCGCTGCGGCACGTTTGTTGTCAATTCTACGCCGAATGCGCGTGACTACGGGTTTGTGGGAAAGATGCATGAGTTCTGCCTGTTTTATGCGAAAAATAAATGGAAGGCAAAGACCTACCTGCTGCCAGATACGGAGAAAAAATTCAGGTTTGCGGATGAAAAGGGTGCGTTTAATATCCATCCGCTTTATAACAGCAATGAGGCGTTCCATAAAGAAAACCGCCCGAACCTGTATTATCCGTTTTACCTGTATCCAGACGAGCCGCTTGCGCTCAAAGGGTTTTACCGGATTGGGATGGAGCAAAAGGAGGGGAGCATTGAGCTGTATCCGCCGAAATCGCAAAAAAACGGCGTACCGTTTGTCTGGCGCTGGGGCAGGGAAAAAGCGGGGCGATTTTTAAACGAGGAGATTGTTGGATACCAGGTGCGGGAAGGGGAATACAGGATTGTCCAGAAAATGCGCAGCAGCCAGAAAAAGATCCGCAGCCTTTTGACAGATACAAAGTACGCAAGCAGAAGAGGGACGGCGGAGGTGGAGGAGCTGTTTGGGGCAAAGGTTTTTTCATTTCCAAAGCCGCTTGCGCTGCTGCTGGACTTTTGCAGGACGGGCTTAGGAAAAAACGACCGGATACTCGACTTTTTTTCCGGTTCTGCGACGACGGCACACGCAGTCATGCAGCTTAATGCGCAAGACGGCGGCAGCAGGAGCTTTATTATGGTGCAAAAGCCAGAACCCTTGGATGCAGGCAGCGTTGCTTACAAGGCTGGATATACGGATCTTTGCGCGATCGGAAGGGAGCGGATTCGGCGTGCGGCTAACAAGCTGCGGGCAGAGGCGCCCTTTGCGTTTGACGGCGGTTTTCGGGTGTACAAGCTGTGTGACTGTGAAAAAAGAATGGAAAAAGGGGTAGAACATCATTCGTAGCATCCGCAGAAAGGTGTAGGTTCAAGATGGCAAGGACAATCGCGATTGGCGAACAGGATTTTGGCAAAATCATTGAGAAAGATTATTTTTATATAGATAAAACGAGCTTTATCAAGGAATGGTGGGAAAATGGAGATACCGTTACTCTGATTACCCGTCCTAGGCGGTTTGGGAAAACGCTTACCCTGAAAATGGTAGAGCAGTTTTTTTCTGTCAGGTATGCGGGCAGGAGCGATCTGTTCGAGGGCTTATCGGTCTGGGAGGAAGAAACATACAGGAAGTTGCAGGGGACATATCCTGTGATATTTTTGAGCTTTGCAAATGTAAAAGCAGACAGTTATGAAAAAGCCAGAGAGGGAATGGTCCAGGAAATAGTTGACGTATATGATCAAAATGCTTTTTTGCTGGATCATGAGAAGCTGACCAGTCATGAGAAAGAGGCTTTTTACAAGGTTAATGAAAGTATGAGCGATATGACGGCGGCAAGGTCTTTGCTGCGGCTATCCAGTCTGTTGTATAAATATTTTGGGAAAAGAGTGATTTTATTACTGGATGAATATGATACTCCCATGCAGGAAGCTTATGTCAATGGGTATTGGGAAGAATTGATTGGATTTGTGCGGGGATTGTATCATGCGGCGTTTAAAACCAATCCGTACCTGGAACGTGGTATGATGACAGGTATTACTAGAGTCAGTAAGGAATCTATTTTTTCAGATCTAAATAATCTTGCAGCTGCCACGTTGACTTCCAGAAAATATGAGACAGCCTTTGGCTTTACAGAAGGCGAAGTGTTGAAGGCGTTAGAAGAGTTTCAGCTGTTGGATCAGGCAGAGGAGGCAAGGCAATGGTATGATGGGTTTCGGGTGGGAGAATGCGGCAGCATTTATAATCCGTGGTCTATTACACAGTTTTTGGACAACAGGGAACTGAAGCCTTATTGGGCAAATACGAGTTCTAACAGGCTGGTAACAAAGCTGATTCGTAAGAGTGACGTGAGTACGAAACTGATGATGGAAAAATTATTGCAGGGGAATACGTTTTCTACTGTTATGGATGAAGAGATCATCTATGCGGACCTTGACACAAAAAAATCGGCAATGTGGAGCTTGCTGCTTGCGGGTGGATACCTGAAAGCCTTACGGACAGTGAAAAACCGAAGAGGAAAAACCGAATATGAGCTTTCCTTGACGAATCGGGAGGCATTTTCGGTCTTTGATGATATGGTTACAGGCTGGTTTTCCAATAACAGGATAAGCTACAGTGATTTTTCAGACGCGTTGCTTGCAGGTGATATAAAATTAATGAATGAATATTTAAACGATATTGCGCTGGAAACGTTCAGTTATTTTGACACAGGCTCGCAGCCAGAAAATTTTTATCATGGTTTCGTATTGGGGATGATCGCCGACCTAAGAGGGATCTACAAGGTTTTATCCAATCGGGAGAGTGGAGACGGAAGGTATGATGTGCTTTTAGAGCCATTGGAGCCGGAAACAGATGATGGCATTATTTTGGAATTTAAAGTGTTTCATCCCAAAAAGGACAGCCGCCTGGAGGATACGGTGCGCACGGCGATTCAGCAGATCATAGATAAGAGGTATGCAGCGGCATTAGCGGGAAAGTGCTGTCTGGAACGGATTCGGATTTATGGGTTTGCATTTCGGGGCAAAGAGGTTTTGATTGATGGCGGCTATCTCAGCGAATTTGAAGATTCAGGAACGGCAGGAAATTGACATGGCAAGGACAATCGCGATTGGCGAACAGGATTTTGGCAAAATCATTGAGAAAGATTATTTTTATATAGATAAAACGAGCTTTATCAAGGAATGGTGGGAAAATGGAGATACCGTTACTCTGATTACCCGTCCTAGGCGGTTTGGGAAAACGCTTACCCTGAAAATGGTAGAGCAGTTTTTTTCTGTCAGGTATGCGGGCAGGAGCGATCTGTTCGAGGGCTTATCGGTCTGGGAGGAAGAAACATACAGGAAGTTGCAGGGGACATATCCTGTGATATTTTTGAGCTTTGCCGCTGTTAAGGCGGATCATTATGAGATGGCGAAGAAGAAAATATGCCAGTTGATTGCAAATTTATATCAAGATTTTGATTTTCTGGTGAACAGCGGATTTCTCCAAGGGGAGGACCTTGCCTTTTATCAAAGGATTTCTGTGGATATGGACCGTGCAGACCTGGAAAATTCACTTTGCCAGTTATCCAGATATTTATGCCGTTATTATGGAAAAAAAGTGATACTTTTATTGGATGAGTATGACACTCCGATGCAGGAAGCTTATGTAAAAGGGTTTTGGGATAGCATGGCAAGCTTAATGAGAGGGTTATTAAATGCCGCGTTTAAAACGAACGACGATCTGGAGCGCGGGCTGATGACTGGGATTACAAGAGTCAGCAAAGAGTCTATCTTTTCTGACTTGAATAATCTGGAAGCTGTTACAACGACTTCCGGCAAGTATGCGGCTGCTTTTGGGTTTACCGAGGAGGAAGTATTTCAGGCGTTAGAGGAGTTTGGATTGCGGGATCAGGCGGATGGGGTTAAACGGTGGTACGATGGGTTTCGGTATGGAAATTGCAGCAGTATCTATAATCCGTGGTCGATTACGCAGTTTCTTGATAAAAAGGAATTTAAGCCATATTGGGCAAATACAAGCTCGAATGCGCTGGCTGGAAAGCTGATTCAAAAGAGTGACCGGGACATGAAAATGGCGGTTGAGGATTTGATCAGGGGGAAGGCTTTTCGCGCTGCGTTGGATGAACAGATTGTATTTAATGAGCTTGACGACAATCAGGATGCTGTCTGGAGCCTGCTTCTTGCCAGCGGCTATTTGAAAATTGCAGATGTCCATGACGCGGATGAAGAGCAGGATCTTTTGCAGGAGCCGGCAGAGTATGAGCTGGTGCTTACCAATCTGGAGGCTGTTATGGTGTTTCAAAAGATGATACGCGGATGGTTTGGCGCATGTAAATCTTCTTATCATGATTTTATAAAGTCACTTTTGCACAATGATCTGGATGGTATGAACGAATACTTAAATAGGATTGTATTTGCTGTGGTGGGCAGCTTTGATTCTGCTGGAAAACCGTCTGAGCAGATGCAGCCGGAAAAATTTTATCATGGGCTTGTACTCGGGATGATACTGGATTTGAGAAATCAATATGTAGTAACATCAAATCGGGAAAGCGGGTTCGGAAGATATGATATCCTTTTAGAACCGCGCGGCAGGACGGAGGATGCGATTTTATTTGAATTTAAAGTATTTCATGCGAAAAAGGAAAAGAGCCTTGAAGATACGGTACAGGCAGCAGTGCGCCAGATAATAGATAAAAAATATGCGGCGGTACTGGAAGAAAAGGGTATTTTGAAGGAAAAGATCCGTATTTATGGAATTGCATTTAAAGGGAAGGAAGTGCTGGTGGGTGGCGGCTATCTCAGTGAATTTGAAGAATCGACAATGGCAGGAAAATAAGGATGGCGTTGCCTTTTGCCCAGGCTGTTTTGCGGGGGAGCAAAGCAGCCTGGCTTTGTCAGGCTTGTTATTTCTGCCGGATATCAAATTCCGGGTTAAACGCGTAGAAGTTCTTGGAATCCAGATGCTCTTTGACGACATTGAGCCCTTCGCCAAACCGCTGGAAATGCACAATCTCACGTTCCCTCAGGAAGCGGATCGGGTCGCAGACATCAGGGTCTTTTACAAGACGCAGGATATTGTCGTAGGTGGTGCGTGCCTTCTGCTCCGCTGCCATATCCTCCATCAGGTCCGTGATCGGGTCGCCTTTTGACTGGAATTCACAGGCGTTAAACGGAATCCCGCCAGCCGCCTGCGGCCAGAGTGCAAGCGTGTGGTCGACATAGTATTTGTCAAAGCCAGAGGCAACGACCTCTTCCGGCGTCAGGTTGCGGGTAAGCTGGTGTACGATGGCACAGATAATTTCCAGATGCGCCAGCTCTTCGGTTCCGATGTCGGTTAAAAGCCCCGCTACATTGCGGTAAGGCATCGTATAACGCTGTGACAGGTAGCGCATCGAAGCGGCAAGCTCCCCGTCCGGGCCGCCGAACTGCGATAAGATGACCTGTGCGAGCTTCGGATTTGGAGTAGAGATGTTTACAGGGTATTGCAGTCTTTTTTCATAATTCCACATTTAGCAGTATCCTCCTTCCCATGGCCACGGCTGGTCTGCCCAGAGCCAGTGGTCATCGCTGCTGATACCATCCATGGTCAGCGGGCCAAACTGTGCCGCATAGTTGGCGAGCGCCTGGCGGCGCATCTGGCTGTATTTTTGGAAAAACTCAAGCGCCTGCTGATCATTTTGATGGGTATCGAGATAGAGTGCCATGTCGTAAGCCATAAAGCTCACTTTATTGATCCAGGATAACAATTCCTGCCTGTTTTTTGCCTGATTCATGCTCTTCTCACACTCCTTCCAAGAAACGGTTTGTCAAGCTCCGGGAAGATCGTACCGGACATAAATGCCTGCTCAGGCTCGTAAGAGCTTGTAAACTGCTGCCACGGAACGGTGGCAATTGCTAAAAAGCAGGTGCAGTCTACGGCGTTGGAATAGCTGGCAGGCTGCATGTTATACGGCATAGAGCCGCAGTTGTTAGACTGATAACAGTTGCACATAAAAGACTCCTGCATGGTTTTATTATAAAGTATGCATAACAGGAAGGATTGGTGCATAGGTTAGAACAAATCATGTTCCGGTGCGGATGGACAAGTTTTTTTTTTAGTACAAAGCGGGAAATACCGCAGAAAATGTAGATTTTCTTGGAAATATATATTATAATTATTGTTATGAGTCGAAAATTTGCCGAAAGGATCTCGTTCCAGACGGCATAAAAAATAAATAGATGGGGGAAATCATATGTACAATGATGAGAACGTAATCAAGATCAAACATGACGTCCTGTATGAAGTGGCAAAGCTTGCCTTTGATGGAACGCTGGAAGAAAAGCGGGATGAAATTCCAGAAAAGCTGATCCCTGGCCCGCAGCCGCAGTTTCGCTGCTGTATCTATAAGGAAAGAGAGATCATCCGCCAGAGGGTGCGCCTTGCGGAAGGCAAGAACCTAAGAGGGCAGGAGGACAATGTGATCCAGGTTATCGGCTCCGCATGTGAAGGATGTCCGATCTCCAGCTATACCGTTACGGACAACTGCCAGAACTGTCTTGGCAAGGCTTGTATGAATGCCTGCAAGTTCGGCGCCATTACGATGGGGCGTGACCGTTCTTATATCGATCCGTCCAAATGTAAGGAGTGCGGGCAGTGTGCAAAAGCTTGTCCGTATAATGCAATCGTCGGCGTGAAGCGTCCGTGCAAGGTAGCATGTCCGGTAGATGCGATCACGTATGATGAGTACAATGTTTCCGTAATTGACAAAGAAAAATGTATCCGCTGCGGACAGTGCATCCATAACTGCCCGTTTGGAGCGATTGGTTCCCAGACGTTTTTGATCGACGTGATTGAAGCGTTAAAGTCCGGCAAAAGAGTGTACGCGATGGTAGCGCCTGCGACCGAGGGCCAGTTTGGAGCGGATATTACGATGCAGAGCTGGAAAAACGCGCTTAAGAAGCTGGGCTTTGAAGATACGGTTGAGGTCGGCTTAGGCGGCGATATGACGGCTGCAAGCGAAGCAGACGAGTGGGCAGAAGCGTATAAGGAAGGCAAAAAGATGACAACCTCCTGCTGTCCGGCATTTGTAAATATGGTTTACAGGCATTATCCTGAGTTGAAAGACCATGTATCTACGACGGTATCCCCGATGTGCGGTGTTTCCCGTATGATTAAGATGAAAGATCCAGAAGCGTATACCGTATTTATCGGGCCGTGCATCGCGAAAAAATCCGAGGTGAAGGATCAGAAAATCGAAGGAAACGCAGATGCGGTACTGACTTACAGCGAGATCCGCACGATTATGAAGGTGAAGAACATTACGCTTGAGCCAGCAGAAAATGACTATCAGGAGTCCAGTATTTTCGGCAAACGTTTCGGCAATTCCGGCGGCGTTACCGAAGCGGTGCTTCAGTGCTTAAAAGAGACGGACCAGGTGATGGACGCCAAGGTATGCAGGGCAAACGGCGCCGCAGAGTGCAAGAAAGCGCTGCTCCTTATGAAAGTCGGCAAGCTGCCTGAGGACTTTATTGAAGGTATGGCATGTAACGGCGGCTGTGTAGGCGGGCCGAGCGCATTCCAGGATCAGGTGAAGTCCAAAAAGAACAGGGATGCCCTGCTGTCACAGGCGGACGGCCGCGGTGTGCATGGCAATCTTGATAATTACGAGATGGATAAATTCTCGATGCATCGCGCATAGGATGCCTGTTTGCAAAAAAGATACATATACACTCACTGTCTGTTTGGGATGGTGAGTGTTTTGTCTTTCAGATATTTTTAAAAATTCAGAAAATTCAAAAATTGCAAAAAAGAGAAAGAGGTGTTCATGAAAAGCACGAAGAGCCAGTTTCATCCGTCCAAATCCCAGGCTGAGGCGATCTCCCATACAACGGGCCCGTGCCTTGTGCTTGCAGGCCCCGGCAGCGGGAAAACCGCAGTTATTACAAGGCGGACGGAATACCTGATTGCGGACTGCAAGGTAGCGCCGCAGCATATTTTAGTTGTCACGTTTACCAAAGCTGCTGCCGGTGAAATGCGCACCCGTTTTGAGCAGATGACAGATAAACAATATCCGGGTGTCTGGTTCGGCACCTTTCACGCAGTCTTTTTTACGATCTTAAAACATGCCTATCATTATACCGCTTCCAATATTATCAAAGAAGAAGTCAAATACCAGTTTCTGCGCGAGATTATTGCGAGAAACCGGATTGAATGCGAGGACGAGCCTGAATTTGCCGGCAATATCCTAAGCGAGATCAGCGCCTTGAAAAACAGCGGCACAGCGCTGGAAAATTATTATCCGGTGCACTGCGGCAAGGATGTTTTTCAGCTTCTGTACCAGGAGTACGCCAGGTACATGCACAGCCAGAGGCTGATCGATTTTGATGATATGCTTGTGTATACGAAAGAACTGTTTGAACAGCGTGCAGATATCCTGGCGGCATGGCAGCAGAAATTTTCCTATTTTATGGTAGATGAGTTTCAGGATATTAACAGGCTCCAGTACCAGATTGTGCGACTGCTGTGCGGGAAGGCGGCGAACCTGTTTGTCGTGGGGGATGACGATCAGTCCATTTACCGTTTCCGAGGCTCCAAGCCGGAGCTGATGTTAAATTTTCCCAAGGATTATCCCGGAGCGCACGTCGTCAGGCTTTCGGTAAATTACCGCTGCCCGAAGGAGGTCGTGCAAAGGGCTGGAAAACTAATCCGCCACAACAAGAGCCGGTATGACAAAAAAATAGAGAGTATGGGCACTGACGGCACAGCGTTTCGGATTGCCGTATTTGAGACTGTGCAGGAGGAAAATAAGGCAATAGCCGAGCTGATCCGCTTACAGGCACACCAGGGCGTCCGTTACAGCCAGATCGCCGTATTATACCGCACAAATACGCAGCCTGGCGGCCTGATCGCCAAACTGATGGAATATAACCTGCCGTTTCGGACAAAGGAGCGGATTCCCAATCTGTATGAGCATTGGATTGCCAGAGATATCAAGGCATATTTTTCCCTGGCGTTAGGCAGCCGCAAAAGGGAGGACATTCTGCGCATCATGAACCGTCCGAAGCGGTATTTAAGCAGAGAGAGCCTTGCGGGGATGGAGCATCTATCATTTGATAGCTGGCAGGCGTTTTACGAGAGCCAGCCCTGGATCGCGGAACGCATCGAAAAGCTCCAATGCGATTTGCAGGTGCTTTCACGGATTACACCGTTTGCAGCCTGTAATTTTATCCGCAAATCCATCGGCTACGACGAATATCTGATAAATTATGCAAAAGACCGCCAGATCCCGGAAAACGAGCTGTTTGAAACACTTGACGAACTGATGGAAAGCACCAGGGAATATAAAAGACTGGACGAGTGGCTGAAATTCACGGACGCCTACACAGAAAAGCTGAAACAGGAGCAGCAAGCACAGCACCAGAACCAGGCGGCTGCCGACAGTGTTTCCATCCTGACGCTGCACGCATCGAAAGGGCTGGAATATGATATTGTTATTATCCCGGATGTGAATGAAGGGATGATTCCTTATAAAAAAGCAGTGCTGGAAGCAGAACTGGAAGAGGAGCGGAGGATGATGTATGTTGGCATGACACGCACGAAACGGGAGCTTTTTTTGTCTTATGTCAGAAATATCCGCAATAAGAAGGCGGAGCCGTCGGTTTTTTTGTCGGAGATGCTGTAGTGGGTGATTGTATGGGGCCAATGTGCTGTGGTACATTAATTTGAGAAATTTTCTAAAAAACATATACAAATGCTAAAGCTTAATGCTATAATATGCAAAAGATGTTTCTGATGCGGTTTGTGTTTTAGATGGGTGGTGCGTGGGGTGCTGGAGGGGTGGCGGTGGTGGGACGCTGGAGGGAGGGGAGAGGGGCTGGCTTCCTGTTCCGATTCCAGAATGTAAGGAGCCCTAAGCATTCTGCGCAGCGCTGAGGCACCGTCCGGGCGCGGCACCTAGTTCGCCCTGGCGTTCCGCCAGCAGCTAAAGGTGCCGCTTGGCTTCGCCCCTGTGTTATTCAGCAGAATGCTAAGGGCTCCTAACATTCTTCCATAGTCACAGGAAGCCAGCCCCTCTCCCCTCCCTCCGGCTGTTTATCCAAGGCGCAAGTAGAGGTACGCAGCGGGTGATACTGATCCAAAGCGTAAGGAGAGATACGCAGCGGGTGATTGGTCCAAAGCGCAAGTAGAAGTATGCAGTGCGTGAAATTTATTCAAAGCACAAGGAGAGATACGCAGCAGGTGAAATGCCAGGCAACAAGCTGTGCATAGCTATCTGATCCGCGGGGAAGTTACAGTTTCCGCAAGATAAGGCAATGGAAGCAAGGGAATACCAGGAATAGCCATTTCCCAGGAATACGCTTGGTTTGTAGAACCCTCGAAAACCAGCCGGGAGAGGGGATTGGCACGTCCTGGCGGCGGCCTTGGAAGAAGGTTTAGAAGCCCTTGGCATCCTGCTCGATAACCCAGGGGCGAAGCCAAGCGGCACCTTTAGC
>CAMUPC010000126.1 GCA_947090545.1 uncultured Eubacterium sp.
CTGCGCAAGAAGCTAAAGGCTGCCGCTTGGCTTCGCCCCTGCTTTGATTCAGCAGGATGCTAAGTGCTTCTAAACCTTCTTCCAAAGCCGCAGCCAGGGCGTGCCAATCCCCTCTCCCGGCTGGTTTTCGAGAGTTCTGCAAAAGATAACGGTGCATGGTTTTACAGATAGATTTTTTCTGAGTTTGGGTAATTCTGTTAATTTCATTTTTCTTCGCCAAGTCAATTTAAGAACATTCGGTAAATTATGGAACATACAAATACCCAGAGTTCAGAAAGAACCTACAAATATTCCTGACAGCTTTTCTTGTTTCCTTGTAACAATGACACAGTCCATCTGTACTGAACTTTCCCTTTTGACAAGATCGCGTGTTTACTATCTGTAAGCCATCTCTTATTTAGAGCTTGCGATACCAGCCGGAGGAAGGGGAGCGTGACTGGCTTTCTGTGACTGTGAAAACGTATTTACTGCCTGTAAGCCATCTCTTATTTAGAGCTTGCGATAACCAGCCGGAGGAAGGGGAGCGGGGCTGGCTTTCTGTGACTGTGGAAAAATGTTAGGAGCCCTTAGTATCCTGCTCATTAACCCAGGGGCGAAGCCAAGCGGCACCTTTAGCTGCTGGCGGAACGCCAGGGCGAACTAGGTGCCGCGCCCGGACGGTGCCACAACGTAACCGCAGGATGCTTAGGGCTCCTTACATTTTGGAACCGGAACAGAAAGCCAGCCCCGCTCCCCTTCCTCCAGCGTCCTCATCTCAAAAACCCCCTCCCTTACATAACACGATACTTCTTCTCAATCCTAGTATATACCACCATAAGCGCAATACTCCAAAACATTCCTCCCAATACCATCCCCACAATCCCCACCGAATCGTCTATCAATACCGCCAGCCCAATAACCGCAAATATCCCGCCAAACACAAACCACATTTTCGCAACAGCATGATTATACTTTTTGATATCGCTGACTTGTATCT
The DNA here is from genome assembly GCA_947090545.1 of uncultured Eubacterium sp. GTDB lineage: Bacteria > Bacillota > Clostridia > Lachnospirales > Lachnospiraceae > Eubacterium_J. The sequence goes on from CAMUPC010000126.1 coordinate 977, forward strand.
GCTGTGAAATATTCCAAAATCCGACCGCTTTTTCAGACCTCCATGACAAAATCCCGATCACCACAAATATCCCACTGACCAACATCCAAATACATAATACATCCATCCTGCTTGCACCCGCCTTTCCAAACCTTCTGCATTTTCTTGTTCCAGAACCTTATTTAATATATAAGCCAGACAATTTCAGATCTGGGTTAAAAAACAGCGTATACGTAACCACGATATTTTCATAAGATGCATTGATCTGCACCACAGCACGCGATCTGCCACGCAGTTTTTGCTCTCCCATATAGCATTTGCCAAACTCCTGAAATTCACCCCAGTTTGTTCCTGCCTGCCTTTTCGCGTCCTCAATTACCTCTTTTGTTAGAATTTTCTGTGCGCTCTCATCGGTACACGCCATAAATGCTTCGTAATCATCTGCATTGAGCATGTGAACGATCTTTTTTGCCTGTTCTTCCACTGCTGCTTCCTGGAACTGCCCGCTGCTGCCGAACTGAAGTCCCATCGGTAAAAACCAGAGCAGTACAAGGACAACGGCGATCAGGCTCACTGCTATGCCAGCCGCCACTTTTGCTGCAAATGCTCTCTTATATTTTACGCGTTCGTGCTTTGGCAGATCCTGGTTGAATTCCTCCGCTACCGCAATCGGCTCTCCCATACGCAGCATAACGACATCTATCGGCGTCCCCTGCTCCGCCTCTGCATAGATGTCTGCTAATAGCTGCCTGCGTATTTCCTGCCGCCTGCGCCTGGAGCATTTTACTTTTTTTACAATCTGATTTACATACACCTGTGCTGTCATAACCTATTCCTCCATTATCCGCCAGATTCCGTCGCTCATCCGCTTCCACAGCTCTCCGATTTCACACAGCGCCTGCTTTCCCTGCGCTGTAATCTGATAATATTTGCGCGCCATCTGCTTACCCTCCGGGCTGCTCCAGCAGCTTTGCACCAGCCCGTCGTCCTCAAGCCGGTATAAAATCGGATAGAGTGTCCCTTCCTTTAAGATAAACAATTCCCCACTTTTTTCTTTTAATTCATGAATCAACTGGTAACCATATTTTTGCTCTTTGCTCAGTAGCTTTAGGACAAGCATATCCAGTACGCCTTTTTTCATTTGTCTGATATATTTTTCATTCATTTTCCATTCCTTTATATTTAGTATTACTAAATATACTATAATACAGATGATCAGCATTGTCAAGCAGCAAAATCTGATCTTGCAATTCCAAGTAAACGATCCTTTTTTCAGACAAAAGCCTAAGTAAATCAACACAGCAAAACCCCCGAAAGGCAATTTCGGGGGTTATTAGAGCGCCAAAAAATGAATTTATGCACTTATTTTCCTCTACTTGCTGACAATCCGATAATACACTCTGGCTGTCACCGCGTAGATCACAATATACATCACCGTAAACACGAAAAACGAAACAACCGTGCAAGCCACATACAGCCTCGTATTTACAAAATTCAGCAATGCCAGCAGCCTGGATATCAGCGGAAACGCTGCCGTTACATGTACGCCTGCTACAACTAACGGCAGGAAAAATACGTTTAACACCTGCGACCGGATCGAAGCCCTTACTTCTCTCAGATCCATGCCTACCTTCTGCATAATTACAAACCGTTCCCTGTCGTCATACCCTTCGGAAATCTGCTTGTAGTAAATAATCAGCACCGTAGCCATGACAAACAGAGTCCCTAAAAAAATCCCTATAAAAAAGAATCCGCCGTATATGCCCACAAAATCTGTCCGTGCATCTGCTCTCGATTCTACCATTGTATCCAGTCCCTGAGACTTTAGTGTATTCACCATCTCCCTGTAAAACTGGATCTGCTGCCCTGCTTCCTCGTCGCTGTCAAATCCGTAAAAGGTACGGATCTGTGTACTCATATCTTTGTACACGTTCTTTTGTTTTTCACAAATTTCCTCTATTTCCTTCCTATCCGGCATCACGATATACTGTGCGCTCGACATATTAGATGCTACAATCCCGTTTCCCATAAAATGATCCAGCTTTTCTGCTACCCGGTACTCTTTTCCAAACAGTTTCATTACTGGTTCCTCATACGAAGTACGGTTGGAATAGAGCAAAATCTCGTCGTCCTTTAGCGTTTTCTGCTGTCCTTCTGCCTGATTATAGTCCTCCAGCGTCATAAAAAACAAGGCATAACTGTCGTCGATTGCTGTAATCGAAGCAGCCCGATCCAAGAAAAAGGTGTCGCCATCGCGGAAAGCAGAAAAAGCCAGGTACGTATACTGTATTTCGTTTTTTACGCTGAACTCCCATTCGTTTTGCAGCGCTCGCACCGTATCAAATACTTCCTGGTTGCGTTTCTCATCTGTCTCATTGGAGTACACCATAAGCTCAGACGGATAGCGGGTGCTTAGAATATCATTCATGCCAAGCATCATCGAGCTTGTGGAAGATACCATAATCAGCACCATTGTGGAAAGAATGCAAATATTGGACAGCCCTGCCGCGTTTTGCTTCATCCGGTAAATCATCCCCGACACACTTGTAAAATGCCTTGTCTGATAGTAATAGTTTTTATTTTTGCGCAGCAGCTTTAAAAAAGCGATGCTCCCCGCCATAAACAGCAGATACGTGCCCAGAATCACCAAAAGTGCGGCAATAAAAAAAGCAAAAATCGAAGCCAGCGGATTTTCTGTCGTAATCGCGATATAATACCCGCCCGCGACGCAGATTACTCCAAGCAGAGCCATCAGCCACCTCGTCCTTGGCTCCTTTTCACCAGCGCTTCCAGCCCGCAGCAGCTCCACCGGGTTCGCAATATGAACCTGACAGGCGGAGTTGAGAAAAATCAGTAAAAAAATGCCTGCAAACAGCTCTGCCGTCATCGCGATAACTTTGGGCGAAATAAAAAAGCCAAACACAGCTTTGGTGCCTATAATTTTCCCAATCAGTAAAAACATCGCCTTATCCATCGCAATGCCCACGCCCAGCCCCGCAGCCAGGCTTACAAGCATGACATACACGGTTTCCCAGCCAAGCACGAGCACCAGATGGCGCTTTTCCATCCCCAGGATATTAAAGACGCCAAACTCCTTTTTCCGGCGCTTGATTAAAAAACTGTTTGTATAAAACAAAAAGATAAGGGCAAACAAACCAATAATCACACTGCCAAGCATCATCATAAACGACAGGTACTCTCCGCCTACCATTTGATCCAGCCCCGGGTTCATCGACAGCGATTTAAAAATATAAAACATCGCGATCGTCAGGATGCAAGTCAGCATATAAGGAACATATGTCCTTTTATTCTTTTTTATATTTCCCGCCGCAAGCTTTGGGTAAAATCCGATCTTCATCTGTTGTCACCACCTGTCGCCAGCAGTGTAAGCGTATCAGAGATCTTCTGATACATCTGCTCATTCGTACTGTTGCCGCGGTAAATCTGATGAAATACCTCGCCGTCTTTGATAAAAAGCACCCTTCCTGCATGGCTCGCCGCCCTTGCTGAATGCGTTACCATAAGGATCGTCTGTCCCTCTGCGTTGACCTGCCCAAAAATCCGCAGCAACCCATCCGCAGACCTGGAGTCCAGCGCCCCGGTCGGCTCGTCGGCAAGCACCAGCTTCGGTTTTGTAATCAGTGCCCGCGCCACTGCCGCCCGCTGCTTCTGCCCGCCGGATACCTCATACGGATACTTCGTTAGAATCTCTTTGATTCCAAGCTTTTCCGCTATCGGCATCAGCCTGGCGTGCATAACCAGATAAGGATTTTTGCTCAGCACAAGCGGCAGAAAAATATTATCCTGCAAGTTAAAGGTATCTAACAGGTTAAAATCCTGAAATACAAATCCCAGATTATTTCTGCGAAACGCCGTCATTTCTCTTTCCTTCATCCCGGACATACTCTTCCCGGCTAACAGCACCTGCCCGCCCGTTGGCTTATCCAATGCCGCAAGGATATTTAGCAGTGTCGTCTTGCCGGAGCCGGACTCTCCCATAATTGCCACATACTCTCCCTCTTCCACCGAAAAGGATACATTGGACAACGCCTGCACCTGATTTCCTCCAAAGCGGGTTGTATAGATCTTTTTCAGGCATTGCGCTTCTAAAATCGTCATTTTTCGTCCTCCCTGCTCTTTTAAACTGCTTGTTGTTTTTTTGTATCCTTATCATAACAGCACTGCCAAGATCCCGACATCGAATCAGGTGACATTTTTACGATGGATGTGACATTTTTGTAAGGGCAGCGCCGGAGTCTTACATCAGTTCCAGCTTATCCGTATGCAGGCAAATGGAAATCACCGTTCCTTTGCCCACCTCAGACTCCGCCCAAATCCGATGGGACAGCCGTTCTGCCGCCATCCGGCACAGATACAGCCCAAGGCCGGTAGACTTCTTATCCGCCCTGCCGTTATAGCCGGTAAATCCTTTTTCAAAAATACGCGGCAGGTCCTCCGGCGCAATTCCTATCCCCGTATCTGCAATCTTTAGCACCTGCTCGTTAGTTACCGTAATCTGCACCTCCCCTTTTTTTGTATATTTAACCGCATTCGACAATACCTGCTCAATCATAAAAGACAGCCACTTTTCATCCGTCAGCACCATCTCCTCTGTCGGCTCATAAATGAGACGGATGCGCCTGCGCACAAACTGCGGCGCGTATTTATGAATCGCCTGGCGAATCAGGTCATCCAGCCTGTACTCCTGAAACACAAAATCCGACGATGTGCTTCCCAGCCTTAAATAGCTCAGCACCATCTCCACATACTGTTCCACCCGAAACAATTCCGCAAGCAGCTCCCGATGCTCTGCCGTATCCTCCTGCTGCAAGATCATACGCATCACAGCAATCGGCGTTTTGATCTGATGCACCCATGCCGTATAATAATCGACCTGTTCCTGGCGCTGCTTCTGCCACTGCGTCAGTTCCGCGTCACAAGCCTGGCGCAGCGCGGCAACCATCTCCTGATAATCCGCTTCCGCAAGCGTCCCAGGGGCTGGCAGCGGTTCATCCAGGATACGAATGTTTTTCAGCATTCTGCGTCTTTTCAAATGCCTGTCCCGATACACTCCATAATGCACCGCCAATACAACAACCGTTGCAATCCCGCACAGCCCGGCTGCATACGCTACCGCTTCTGTCTCAAGCGTATACAGCGAAAAAACAACTGCTAAAATCACCATATAAGCCGCAAACATGCAAAACGTATACCGATACTGCCATACATACGCGCTGAGGATATGTGTACTTTGCTTTTTTTCCATCGCTCCTGTAATTCCTTTCCATCTACTCAATCAGGTAGCCGCTGCCTACCTTTGTCATAATAAAATCCTCAAGCCCTGCCCGTTCCAGCTTTTTTCTCAGCCTTGTCACGTTAACGGTCAGCGTATTTTCTTCTACATAAGAATCCATCTGCCACAGTCTCGTCATCAGCGTATCCCGGCTGACTACCTTTCCTTTGTTTTCCAATAGGAGCTGTAAGATTCTGAAATCATTTTTGGTTAGTTCGATCCGTCTGCCCTGATAGGTCAAAGAAGCGTCGTTTAAGTTCAGCACAGCGCCCCGGTGCTCCAATACCGGTATTTTCCCGCCCATATCATACGCCCTGCGCAGCGCCGCCTGCAACTTTGCCGTCAGCACATTCAAATCTACCGGTTTTGGAATAAAATCGTCTCCGCCCATATTCATCGCCATTACAATATTCATATTATCCGATGCCGAAGAGAGAAAAATAACCGGAACATTCGAGATCTTACGAATTTCCGTACACCAGTAATACCCATTGTAAAAAGGCAGCATCAGATCCAGCAGCACCAAATGCGGGTCAAATGTTACAAACGCAGGCATTATATTTTGAAAATCCTCCGCACACAACACTTCATTTCCCCAGGACTCAATCTGCTTTTTCATTGTATCAGCCATTGCTTCATCATCTTCGATCACCATTATCTTATACATGGCACTTTCCTTCGCTTTCCTTCTTCTTTTACAAATCATCGCTTTTTTCGCGGCACCCTATCTCCAGCAAATCAAAATACCCCCGGCAATCCACACCGCCGCGCCCCATGCTGCCGCAAAGAGCATCGATACGATCCCAAAGCTGTGATCCGCCCATGACACTGCCTGCTGTATAACAAATGCCGCCGCGCCCAGGCGAATGCAAATTCGGTTCAGATACCCGTACCGTACCTTTCTAATCTGCGCCCTCGTTACCGGCATATATTCCAGCTTTTTATAAATGGACACCCTCCTGCCTTCCTCACGGATACTTACATACGGCGTAATCCATTGACACACACCATTGGCACAGCACACACATCCAAGCAGCATTGTCCCAAGCATTCCCGTATCCCTTGCCTCCCGCACCGGAAACAGCATAAACAGCATCCCCAAACAGCAAAGCAGCCCGCCGCCAAACCTGCTCATCAAAAACGCGTCCTGGCAGATCTGTTTCCGTTCTTCATCAAACCTTTTGATTCCATTCATGTTCAGATTCCTTTCTTATTTCTGTCCCGCACCCACTTTGCTTCCCAATACAATTTACTGTTCTGCCCTCACTTCACTTTCCAATACAATTTTCTTTTCTGCACCCACTTCACTTTCCAATACAATTTTTCCAGCTTCCATACGTACCATATAATCCATATGCTTTTCAACCTCGTCCTGCAAATGCGTGCTCATCAGCACCGCACAGCGCTCATCCAATAGTAAACTGTGAAGCATCTGAAAAAAATCCCGTTTAAACACCGTATCCATACCCGCTGTTGCTTCATCAAGCAAATATAGCTGCGCGTGATGCGCCATCCCAAATGCAAGCTGGTACTTCAAATATTCCCCTCTGGACATCTCATTCAGCTTCTTTTGGGCAGACAGCTTCATTGTTTCCATCCGTTCCTGAAAGCTCTCCAGGGAAAATTGCTCAAACAGCCATTGCAGCATCGACGCATTTTCCAATGCCGTCTGATTCATGAAAAATCTCTGCTCGTCGGAAACAAATGCCGTCTGGTTCATATGCCTTGCCCAATCCCGCTTCCAGTCAGAACCGTCCGCCAGCACCCTTCCTTCATATTTTGCATCTTGGTCCATCAGCACATGGAACAGCGTCGTCTTGCCTGCACCGTTTTTTCCTATCAGCGCAGTGATGTATCCCTCCCGTATTTTAAAAGAGATATCTCGTAACACAAACCCTTTTTTGTGAAATGTCATATTCCGAAACTCAATCTCCATGCGAACCACCCTTTGCCAAATCCTTACACAATAGCGTTTCCAAAGCTTGCTAAGCTTGTTATCCTTCTTCTACGATCACCTTTACCATTGACAGGATTTCGGTGCTGGTCATCCCTGCTTTTTTGCATTCTTCCAAAACCTCTGTCATTTTTCTTTCCAGCATAATATACTGCTTTTCCTTCAAATATGCTGTATTCGTATCGCATACATAAAAACCTTTCCCCGCCACAGAACGGATCAGCTTTTCTTTTTCCAGTTCTTCGTAAGCACGCTTCGTCGTTATAACGCTGACCTCAAGGCTGCTCGCCAGCACGCGGATGGAAGGAAGCGCTTCCCCGGGATTTAGTTCTTTGTTAAAGATTGCATTTTTTAACTGCATTACAATTTGTTCATAAATTGCCAGATTACTGTTGGCACTAATTACAATCTTCATGCTTTAGCATCCCTTTCCTGCCATCCAGCAGCTTTCATAATTCATGCTGCTCCTTATCACCGGCTTGTAGCAAATTACACAAATCCCCGCATTGATCAGCAACTCTAGGATTACCAGCCCCACCAATATGGATTGGTCTGTACGCGCTTCTAATCCAAGCTTCCCAGCCGATGCAAAAGAGATCATAACGCCCCAGCCGAATAATTGCGAAAACAGGCACAGCACTCCATACACAAGAGCAATCCAAAAATCTTTTTCTCCTTCTTTTCTTGCAATCGTAAGGCTTAAAAACGGATGATGCATATTTGCTCCAACAATAAAAGAAACTACGCCCAATGTAAGCCATCCATACTGTATCCCTGCGATATGCCCTGCCGCAGCCGCAGGCAGGCTCACCGCAAAATACACGCCAGCCGCGATTCCAACTCGCAGCACATACGCAGTCCATAAATAGTTTACCCTGTCCTTCTTTGACATCGGGCATAAAAACAGCATTTTACTTAATGCATTCGGATACATCCTGGACAGCCAAAACCCAAGCAGCATCGGAAGCATCCCCACCGTATATCTGGTAACGTCTAACCGCAGCATCAGCATAGCATACACGTAGCTCCACCAAAAATACCACAAAATTTTTGTCCAATAAACTTTCCATTCCAATAAAAATCTGCACCGATAATCCTTCAGAACAAGCTTTAGCATACGCATCCCCCTTCCAGCTTACCGCTTTTGATCAAATAATACATGACTTCCTCCATAGTTGGAATACTCACCGTCAACGTACTGCCATAAATATCGCCCGCTTCGTGCCGAACAAGAGCCGTCGCACCATAGCTTTTGAACTCCTTGCAAATAACCATGCCTTCCTTGAGCCGATTGATGTCACAGGCTTCTCCTTTGACAATCCGCAAGCCGCTTGTAAGCGTCTCCTTCTCCGTCGAAAAAACCAGTTTCCCACGATGCAAAAACATTACATAATCCGCAATCTGATCCAGCTCCTGCATCTGATGCGTCGCTAATATCACACTTCGCTCGCCTGTGCTAATAAAACTCGTAATGATATGGTCAAACTGCTCTCGAAACTCAGGATCAAAATTCGCTGTCGGCTCATCCAATACTAACAGCTTTGGCTGATGCGCCAATGCAAACGCAAACTGAAACTTCAGTTTTTCCCCTTTCGATAAAGTTTTCCACCGGCTCTGTGGATTCAGGGAAAATTGTGCACAATAATTCAGAAGCTTCTCACCGTCATAACCGGAGTAATATCTGCCAAACATTGCAGCATTATCTATCAGTTTCGTATCTGCCAGAAATAAACCGTCATCCAGCAGCACACATCCAATCTGATTCCTGATCTCACATTCTGCACCATCATAGCGCTTGCCGAACAGCCTGATTTCTCCGCAGTCTGGCTGATACAGTCCAAGAAGCAAGTGCAGCAGGCTTGTCTTTCCTGCCCCATTTTCTCCGATCAATCCCATCAGGTATCCGCCCGGAAGTTCAAAAGAGAGATTCTGCAATGCAAAATCCCCTATCTGTTTCCCCACATTCTTAAACTTGATCATCGCATACTCCTTTCTCAGAGTGTGTTTGAAAATTGCTTGATGATTTGACCAAGGACAATTGCAATTCACTGTACATATACTGTATATATTAATATATACAGTATATGTACAGTGATGTCAAGTACTTTTTTGATATTTGGTTAAAACTGACATGGGGATTGTGTTTGATGAAGCGAATGGAATATTTGTCCTTACATTTCAGAACTAAGAAATTAATTGACAATAAATGGGATATTTTGTAGAATAAAACGTACAGGCAGCATCCACGTTTTATTTTGGCTAGATAAGACGGAGGCGGTTGAGTCACGTCAGAGCAGCAATGTTCTGTTTATCTGATAAATACCCTTGCTAAGAAAGGAGGGTGATCGAAGAAGTGACATTTTGTGAATTACTAGTTTTTACATTAGTAACTGGCATAGTAAGCGGAGTAATATCTGCATACATAGTCAGATTTCTTGATAAAAGAAAGTACAAAAATAACCGCCATGAGTCAAGATAGCGGTTATTTTGTGTTAGTAAATATTTAGTTATTTGTTAGCCATATACGACCAAATTATGGCTCAACCGTCTTTGGATGCTGTTTGTTTCTTTTATCTTATACCAATCCATCTGTATTGTCAATCCTATGATTCGTATCTTATTCTTTATAAAATGACATATTCCCATATAACCGAGTAGCTATCATATAAATATAAAAACCTTACAGCCACCATACAAATAGTATCTATAAGGTTCAATGAGACACGGGGGAGTCGAACCCCCGACAACTTGATTAAAAGTCAAGTGCTCTACCAACTGAGCTAGTATCCCATCTATTCAATTATTTGAATATAAATGCCCAGTTCCGGAATCGAACCAGAGACACGAGGATTTTCAGTCCTCTGCTCTACCAACTGAGCTAACTGGGCATGAGTTGCGGGGACAGGATTTGAACCTATGACCTTCGGGTTATGAGCCCGACGAGCTTCCAGACTGCTCCACCCCGCGCTATATTTAATTAAAGTATATCACTATACTTAATGGGCAGAGGTGGATTCGAACCACCGAAGCAATTTGCAGCAGATTTACAGTCTGTCCCCTT
>CAMUPC010000127.1 GCA_947090545.1 uncultured Eubacterium sp.
GTGCTTCTTAACCTTCTGGAACGGACGCAGCCAGGGCGTGCCCATCCCCTCTCCCGGCGTCCTCCCCAACAAAACAAAGAAACAGGCAGGTCACAACCCATGATAGAAAACAAAACAAAAACCATAGAATCATACCTAGACAACGCAGCCACAACCCGCTGCTCATCACGCGTACAAGCACTCGTCCAAAAAACAATGGACGAAGATTTCGGTAACCCCTCATCCATGCACCACAAAGGCTTCCAAGCAGAACACCAGGTCAGGCAGGCAGCACAGACAATTGCCAAAACACTAAAAGTATCAGAAAAAGACCTGATCTTCACCTCCGGCGGCACAGAATCCAATAACCTCGCACTCATCGGAGCTGCAATGGCAAACCACCGCCTTGGCAGCCGCCTTGTCACAACGCAGGTAGAACACGCATCTGTACTGCGTACCATGGAATTTTTGCAGGAACAGGGCTTTGAAGTCATTTATCTGCCTGTAGACAAGGAAGGGATCGTCGATTTGGATGCGCTGCGGGAAGCCGTAGACGCAAACACGGTGCTCGTATCGGTAATGCATGTGAATAACGAGGTTGGCGCAATACAGCCTGTCGCGCAGGCAGCGGGCATTGTCCATGAGAAAAATCCGCAGGCGCTGTTTCATGTCGACGCGGTGCAGTCTTATGGGAAGCTCGTGATCCGCCCGAAAAAACTGGGAATTGACCTGTTGTCGGCAAGCGGGCATAAGATCCACGCGCCTAAGGGGATCGGCTTTTTATATAAGCATGAAAAGGCAAAGATTCATCCGATCTTATTCGGCGGCGGGCAGCAGGCTGGAATGCGCTCGGGGACGTATAACGTGCCGGGCATTGCAGGGATTGGCGAGGCGGCGGCGGAAGCTTATGAAAACCTGGAGGAAAAGGTGCGCCATATGTATGGCTTGAAGAAACGGCTGATCGAACAGGCGGCTTGTATCGAAGGAGTTACGGTCAATGGCAGAAGTGGGGATGACAGTGCGCCGCATATTGTGAACCTTTCGTTTCCGGGCGTCCGCAGCGAGGTGCTGCTGCACGCACTGGAAGAATCCCGGATCTATGTTTCCGCAGGCTCGGCTTGTTCTTCTTCGCATCAGGGAGCTTCCCATACGTTGCAGGCAATGCGGTTAGCGCCGCCGCTTTTGGAGTCTGCGCTGCGGTTCAGCTTCTGTGCGGATACAACGCTGGAAGAGGTGGACGCCGCGGCTTTGAAGCTGCAAGAGCTTGTGCCGCGGCTGCGCCGCTATACGAGACGGTAAGGAGGGAGATATGTACCAGGCATTTTTAATTAAATACGGAGAGATCGGGGTCAAAGGCAAAAACCGCCATATTTTTGAGGATACGTTAGTCAGCCAGACGGCAAATGCGTTAAAGCCTGTGGACGGCGAATTTTGCGTCCGTAAGGAAAACGGCAGGGTTTATGTGGAGGCGCTGTCTGAGTTTGATTATGACGAAGCGTTAGAAGCGTTGTCCCATGTTTTTGGGATCGTGGGCATCTGCCCGGTTGTCTTAATGGAGGATGAGGGCTTTGAGGATTTGGCGCGGCGGGTGGTTTCTTATGTAGGAGAAGCGTTTCAGGAGCAGGATTTTACATTTAAGGTCATTACAAGGCGTGCCAGAAAAAACTATCCGATGGATTCGATGGAGGTCAGCGCGGCGGTAGGAGAGCGGCTGCTGGAGGCGTACCCGAAGCTGAAAGTAGATGTGCATAAGCCGCAGGTGACACTGCACATTGAGATCCGCAATAAAATCAACCTGTATTCCAAGACGGTTCCGGGGCCGGGCGGAATGCCGGTCGGTTCCGCCGGGCGCGCGATGCTGCTGCTGTCAGGCGGGATTGACAGCCCGGTGGCGGGCTATATGATCGCAAAGCGCGGCGTTAAAATCGATGCGGTTTATTTTCATGCGCCGCCGTATACGAGCGAGCGCGCCAAGCAGAAGGTGGTGGATTTGGCAAAGCTTTTGGCAAAATATACCGGGCCGATCCGCCTGCATGTCATTCATTTTACCGAGATACAGCTTGCGATTTATGAGAAGTGCCCGCATGACCAGCTAACGATTATTATGCGCCGCTATATGATGAAGCTGGCGGAGCATTTTGCGGGAGAAGATGAGAGCATGGGGTTAGTGACCGGGGAAAGCATCGGACAGGTGGCAAGCCAGACGATGCAGTCGCTGGCGGTCACAAACGAAGTGTGCACGCTGCCGGTCTATCGTCCGCTGATTGGGTTTGACAAACAGGAAATTATCGATGTGTCGCAGAAAATCGGCACGTATGAGACGTCGATCCTGCCGTTTGAGGATTGCTGTACGATCTTTGTCGCAAAGCATCCGGTAACAAAGCCGAACTTAAAATCGATCTTAAAATCAGAATCCCATCTTGCCGATACGATCGGCGCTATGATGAAAGAAGCAATCGATACGGCAGAGACAATACGGGTGGAGCCGTAAACGGAAGGAATACGCACAAATGCAAAAAGTACCGGCTCAAAAACCGGTACTTTGCACTAGGATGCCAGGTATGGCTTGATTACCTCTAAGATCGCGTCCACCTCTTCATCTGCGTGGATGGCAAGGTCGATGGGTTTGGACAGGTCCAGGCTGAAAATACCCATGATCGATTTTGCATCGATGACGTATCTGCCGGAAATCAAATCAAAATCATAATCAAATTGTGTAATTGCGTTTACAAATGATTTTACCTTATCGATAGAATTTAACGAAATCTGTACTGTTTTCATTATGTAACCTCCTTTGGTCATAGTATTCATGATGATACTTCATCGAATTTTATAGTAACGTTTTTAAGACAAAAAGTCAATATATGAGAAGGAAAAGAGTAGAAAAATTATGAAAAAAGCAGCGCTCCACAATCTTGGATGCAAAGTAAATGCCTATGAGACTGAGGCGATGCAGCAGCTTTTAGAAGAAGCGGGCTATCAGATCGTGGCGTTTCATGAAAAAGCGGATGTATATGTGGTCAATACCTGTTCTGTGACAAATATTGCCGACCGCAAATCCAGACAGATGCTGCACCGGGCGCGCAGGAGCAACCCTGACGCGGTTATTGTAGCGGCGGGATGCTATGTGCAGGCGGAGGATACAAATGTTTTGGAAGAAGGAATTGCAGACATTATTCTTGGGAATAATAAAAAAGAACATTTGATTCCAATGCTTACGCAGTATTGTAAAACGCACACACCGGCAAAAGACTGGGAGAGCCTGGATGGGACGCAGGGCTATGAGCCGCTTTCGATTTGCCGCACGAACCAGCATACGCGCGCCTTTTTAAAGATCCAGGACGGCTGCAACCAGTTTTGCAGCTACTGTGTGATCCCATATATGAGGGGCAGGGTGCGAAGCCGCAAGCCGCAGGATGTCGTGGAGGAGGCAGAAAGGCTTGCACAAAGCGGCTGTAAGGAAATCGTGCTGACCGGGATTCATCTAAGCTCTTATGGCATAGACTGCGGCGCTGTGAAAGGGGAAGGGCTGCTAGGGCTGCTGGATAAGCTGCATGAGATCCCAGGCATCCGGCGTATCCGGCTGGGGTCGTTGGAGCCCGGCATTATTACAGAAGCCTTTGCGCAGGCGCTGGCGGGGATGGACAAGGTTTGCCCGCATTTTCACCTCTCGCTTCAAAGCGGCAGCGATTCCGTGCTGCGGCGGATGAACCGCAGATATACGGCGGCGGAATATGAGCAAAAGTGCCAGATCTTAAGGCGCAGCTTTGTGCGTCCCGCGATTACGACAGATGTGATCGTAGGGTTTCCGGGAGAGACAGAGGAAGAATTTTTGCAGACCGAGCAGTTTTTAGAAAAAATCCGCTTTTATGAAATGCATATTTTTAAATATTCCATGCGAACCGGCACGAAAGCGGCGGCGATGGATCACCAGGTGCCGGACGCGGTCAAGGCGCAGCGCAGCGCAAAGCTGATTGCGCTTGGCAGGCAGATGTCCAATAGCTTTCGGGAAAGCTTTGTCGGGGAAGCGGCGGACGTGCTGCTGGAAGAGGAGTTTGTATTTCATGGAAAAAGATACGAGACCGGATATACGAAGGAATATGTAAAAGTAGCCGTCGAATCCAGTCAAAACCGGGCGAATACAATTGTCAGGGGGAAAATAACCGGTTATTTGACTCAGGATCTATATCTTATGGTTGAATTTTAGCGCCAGGTATATTAAAATAGAAAAGAGTAGTGCTTTGGATGAAGCAGACAAAAGAAGCAGGAATGAGGTCGTGAAGTATGCGGGATACGAGTAATACACAATTTTTCAGAGTGGAAAAGGAACCGGAGATTCAGGTGAAGGACATTATAGAGCATGTATACCGTTCTTTAAGTGAAAAAGGCTATAATCCTTTGAATCAGATCGTAGGGTACATTATGTCCGGCGACCCGACGTATATTACAAGCCACAACAATGCCAGGAGCATGGTGATGAAGGTGGAGCGCGATGAGCTGGTGGAAGAGATCCTGAAAGAATATATCCGCAGCAATTTTCAGTAAAAGGGGAGGTGTCCGGCTATGCGGGTGATGGGGCTGGATTTCGGCTCAAAGACAGTAGGCGTGGCAGTCAGCGACCCGCTGCTTGTAACTGCGCAGGGAGTGGAGACGGTGTTTCGCAAATCCCCGGACAAGCTGCGCCAGACGCTTGCGCGCATAAAAGAGCTTGCGCAGGAATATGAAGTAGGCAGGATTGTGCTGGGCTATCCGAAGCATATGAACAATACCGAAGGCGAACGCTGTGAAAAGACGAAAGCGTTTGCCCGGATGCTGGAGCACAGGACGGGGCTTACTGTAGAACTGTGGGATGAGCGGCTTACGACGGCGGCGGCGAACCATGCCATGATGGAAAGCGGCGTCCGCAGGGAGGAACGTAAAGTATATGTGGACAAGATCGCCGCGTGCCTGATTTTGCAGGGATATCTTGACCGGCTGCACAGCCAGCAGGCAGAAAAGCCCGCAGCAGAAGGAAAAGAAATCACAAATTAGTCAATGAAAAAATACAACGAAAGCCAGGTAACAGGTCCGGCAGGAAAAGCTGCCGCAGTCACGACACAGGCAGAAAGGGAAAAAAATGGATGATTTATTACGCGAAGTAGAACAGATGACACAAGGAGAACCAAAATACGAAAAGATCTCATTTTATGATGAGGAGCAGGACGGGTTTGCAGAATTTTTTGTTATGGAGCGGACAAAGCTCAACGGGACAGAATACCTGCTTGCGACACAGGAGTTAAATCAGGATTCGGACGGATATGTGTTCAAGGTAGTATCTGAGCATAAAGAAGATGATGACGAGGTAACGCTGGAGCTGGAGCTTGTGGACGATGATACCGAGCTGGAAGCAGTCGGCAAGGTATTTGCAGAGCTTTTAAGCGACGACTTGAATATTGAAATTTAAAAAGGAGAGTAACAGGTGGCGGAATCAAAATTGAAGATCATTCCATTGGGCGGATTAGAACAGATTGGAATGAACATTACTGCCTTTGAATATGAAGACAGTATTATTGTTGTGGATTGCGGATTGTCATTCCCTGAGGACGATATGCTTGGAATCGATCTGGTAATCCCTGACATTACGTATTTAAAAGAGAATATTGAAAAAGTAAAAGGATTTTTTATTACACATGGGCATGAGGATCACATTGGTGCGATCCCGTATGTACTAAAAGAGATCAACGTGCCAATCTATGCGACGAAGCTGACCGTAGGCATTATCGAGCACAAGCTGCGCGAGCATGACCTGATGCGCGTCGTAAAGCGTAAGATCGTAAAATACGGGCAGCATATTAACCTGGGCTGCTTCCGTGTAGAATTTATCAAAACAAACCACAGTATCCAGGATGCGGCGGCACTTGCGATCTATTCGCCGGCGGGCGTGGTGATCCATACGGGCGACTTTAAGGTGGATTATACGCCGGTGTTCGGGGATGCGATCGATTTGCAGCGCCTGGGTGAGATTGGAAAAAAAGGCGTGCTTGCATTGATGTGCGACAGTACGAATGCGGAGCGTGCCGGATTTACGATGTCGGAAAAAACAGTCGGGAAAGTGCTCGATACGATTTTTGCGGACCATAAGCACAACCGGATTATTGTGTCCACGTTTGCATCGAATGTCGACCGTGTGCAGCAGATTATTAACTGTGCGTATCACTATGGGCGCAAGGTTGTGATCGAAGGGCGCAGCATGGTCAATATTATCAGTACCGCAACGGAGCTTGGCTATATCAGTATCCCGGAGCATACGCTGATCGATATTGAGCAGCTAAAGGATTACCCGGATGAGCTGACGGTGTTGATTACGACAGGCAGCCAGGGAGAATCGATGGCGGCGCTTTCCAGGATGGCGAGCGGGATGCACCGCAAGGTTTCGATCCAGCCGAATGATTTGATCGTGCTAAGCTCCAGCCCGATTCCGGGCAATGAAAAGGCGGTTACAAAGATTATAAACGAGCTGTCGATGAAAGGCGCCGAGGTGATTTTCCAGGATGTACATGTGTCGGGACATGCGTGCGTAGAAGATATCAAGCTGATTTACTCGCTCGTGCATCCGAAATACGCGATCCCGGTGCATGGAGAATATAAGCATTTAAAGGCGCAGGCAAAGATTGCCGAGGAGCTTGGCGTAGCAAAGGAAAATATTTTTATCCTTTCTACAGGCGATGTGCTGGAGTTAGACAGCAGCAGTGCAAGAGTAGCGGGCAGAGTCCATGTCGGCGACGTGATGGTGGACGGGCTTGGAGTCGGGGACGTAGGCAATATCGTACTGCGTGACAGGCAGCATCTTGGCGAAGAAGGGATTATTATTGTCGTGCTGACACTGGAGAGTGGTTCCGGCATGGTGCTTGCGGGCCCGGATATTGTGTCCAGGGGCTTTGTCTATGTCAGAGGGTCAGAAAGCCTGATGGATGAGGCAAGGCATGTGCTAAACGGCACGATGGACAATTTGCTGAACAAGCACATTACTGACTGGGGCAGGATTAAGACAGAGATTAAGGATGCCCTAGGCGATTTTGTCTGGAAAGAGATGAAGCGCAGGCCGATGATTATTCCGATTATTATGGAAGTATAAATCCTGATCAGACGGCGTGAATACGGATGATTGTAAGTGCGAAAGAGTAGGTGCCAGAAGATGAATCAGATAAATGAAGCATTGCAGGGGTTGATCCAGGCAATTTGGGAAGGCGAAGAATATCAAAGATACCAGGCGGTTCGGGCAAAAGTACACGAGCAGCCGCAGCTTGAACAGCAGATTCACGCGTTTCGCAAGAAAAACTATGAGGTGCAGAACCTTACAGAAGAAAAAAAGCTGTACGACCAGGCAGATAAGCTGGAGCGTGAAGGAATCGAGTTTCGCAAAGACCCGCTGGTCAATGAATACCTGAATGCGGAGCTTGGAATATGCAGGCTGTTCCAGAGGATTAACTGGGAGCTTGTACAGAATATTGATTTTGATCTTGGATTTACGATCGATGCATAAAAATGCATTATTTGTGACAAAGAAGGGATGCCGTCAATGAGTGCCAGTAAGATTGTAATGAGGCTTGTGAGCATCAGCTTTACCATACTGTTTTGCGTGATCGTCGTATATGGGCTGTATGAGCTGGGGCTTTCTTCCTATGACTACGGATACCGTATCTTTGCGGAACCGCCGGTTACGTCAGGCGAAGGGAAGGACAAGCTGGTAAGGATCAAAAGCTCTATGAGCGATACGGATATCGCGCAGGTATTAGCAGAAAAAGGGCTGATCCGGGACAAATGGCTGTTTGTGCTCCAGGTAAAAATATCCGGCTACAGCGGGAAGCTTGCCGCAGGGCAATATACGCTGAACACGTCCATGACGGCAGAGGAGATGATGCGGGTGATGAGCCAGGAGGATACGGAACATACGGAGGATACCGAAACTACCAAAGACACCAATAAGACCAAGCAGGAAAAAACACAATGATTGTTGACGAAAGGTTCGTAACGTATATCAATTCTTTGAACAGCGGTAATACGGCGCTGTTAGACGAGATCGAAGCAGAGGCGCTTCGTACGGATGTGCCTGTGATCCGCAAAGAGACGCAGGCATGTTTAAAGCTGCTGCTGGCGCTGAAAATGCCGTCTCGTATATTAGAAGTCGGAACGGCGGTTGGTTTTTCGGCGATCCTGATGAAAACATATAATCCGGCACCGTGCAGGATTACAACGATAGAAAACTATGCAAAACGCATACCGCTCGCACGCGAAAATTTCCGGCGGGCAGGTATGGAAGCAGATATTGAGCTGATCGAAGGGGATGCAGCGGACGTACTGGAATGCATGGAAGGCACGTTCGACATGGTTTTTATGGATGCGGCGAAGGGCCAGTATCTTCGTTTTCTGCCCCAGGTGCTGCGCCTGTTAAAAGAAGGCGGGATGCTGGTTTCCGATAATGTGTTGCAGGACGGGGATATTATTGAATCCAGGTATGCGGTGATCCGCCGCAACCGTACGATCCACAGGCGGATGCGCAGCTATCTGTACGAGCTGACTCACCATGCACAGCTCGTTACGGCGGTGCTGCCTGTCGGCGACGGGATCACGGTCAGCAGCAAAAAGAAAGAAAGCTCTGGGAGGCCAGGCGAAAAATGAGACGTCCAGAATTGTTAGTTCCGGCAGGCAGCCTTGAAGTGCTGAAAGTCGCGGTAATATACGGCGCGGATGCCGTATATATCGGCGGTGAAGCGTTTGGGCTGCGTGCCAAAGCAAAAAATTTTACATTGGAAGAAATGGCGCAGGGAATTGCGTTTGCACATGCGCACAACGCAAAGGTGTATGTGACCGCGAATATTTTCGCGCACAACGCAGACCTGGCAGGTGTGCGGGAATATTTTGAAAGCCTGCGGGAAATTCAGCCGGATGCGCTGATTATTTCAGATCCTGGCGTATTTGTGACTGCACAGGAAGTTTGCCCGGATATCGAGCTGCATATCAGCACGCAGGCAAATAATACGAATTATGAATCGCTGCTGTTCTGGTACAGGCTGGGCGCAAAGCGAGTAGTCTGCGCCAGGGAGCTGTCGCTTGCGGAGATCGGCGAGATCCGCGGCAAGATCCCGGACGAGCTGGAGATCGAGGCGTTTGTCCATGGAGCGATGTGCATTTCTTATTCCGGCAGATGCCTGTTAAGCAATTATTTTACCGGCAGGGACGCCAACCAGGGCGCCTGTACGCATCCGTGCCGCTGGCAGTATGCCGTGGTGGAAGAAAAAAGGCCCGGCGAATATCTGCCTGTTTATGAAAATGAACGGGGAACGTATATTTTTAATTCCAAAGACCTTTGCATGGTCGATCATCTGCCAGATCTGATCAAAGCCGGGATAGACAGCTTTAAAATCGAAGGCAGGATGAAAACGGCGTTGTATATCGCAACCGTCGCAAGGACATACCGCCGGGCGATCGATGATTATCTGACATCCCCCGCGCTTTACGAAAAAAACCTGCCCTGGTACAAAAGCCAGATTTCCGTCGGCACGTTCCGGCAGTTTACGACAGGCTTTTATTACGGCAAGCCTTCTGAGGAAGCGCAGGCCTATGACAGCAGCGATTATGTAAAAAACTATACATACCTCGGTATGATAGAAACACGCAATGCTGCGGGATATTACCGCATCGAACAGAGGAATAAGTTTTCGGTCGGGGATCAGATTGAAGTTATGAAGCCTGACGGACAAAATCTTGCGGTTACCGTCCGTGCCATACTGGATGAGGAAGGGACGCCGGTACAGTCTGCACCGCATCCAAAACAGGTTTTGTATTTGGATCTGGAATATGAAAAAGCGCCGGGCGGCAGCATAGAGCCGTATGATATTCTACGCAGAAAAGAGGAGGACTGACAATGGGAAAGGATAAATATGTAGCATATGTAGGTACTTATACACATGAAAACAGCCTGGGCATCCATATTTATGACGTGGATGTCGAAAACGCACAGATCTCAGAACGCAAGATGGTTCCGATCAGTAATTCTTCGGATGTGATTATCTCGCACAATGGAAAGATCTTATATTCGATCGCAGACGAAGGCGTAGAGGCGTTTCATATTTTGGAGGACGGCGACCTGGAAAAAATCAATAAGGAGTGGATCGGCGGTATGCGCGGCTGCTATCTGGAGCTGGACAGAGAGGACCGGTATCTGTTTATCGCAGGCTATCACGACGCCAGAGTATCGATGATGCGCTTAAATAAAGACGGGTCGATCGCAGGCATAGCAGACGGCGTGTTCCATAAGGGGATGGGGCGCTGTATCGCAGAACGTAACTCCAGGCCGCATGTACACTGCGTAAAAGTAACACCGGACCAGAAGTTTTTATGCGCGGTAGACGGCGGTTTAGACCATATCAAGATCTATCGCCTGGACTATGAAGGCGGACAACTGATCCATCACGATATTTTAAGATGCCCGCTGGATTCTGCCCCACGCGCGATGCGCTTTAGCAAAGACGGCAAATTTGCTTATGTCTTATGCGAGCTGTCCAATGTCGTCAATGTATACCGCTACTATGTGTCAAACAGCGGCAATCCAGAGTTTGAAAAGATCCAGATGATTTCCACCGAGGACCCGACCGAAGATGAAATATGCAGCGCGACAACGATGGAATTTTCACCGGACGGCAATTACTTATTCTGCACAGACGCAGGGATCAACTCCGTGCTTGTGTTCAGCGTGGACAAAGAAACCGGGCTTTTGACGCTCGTATGCAACAACCGCATCGGCGGGGAATTTCCGAAGGCGATCGCTGTATTTCCAGACGGAAAGCATTTTATGTGCCTGAATCATGATAATAATTCCATTGGGATCTTTTCTATGAACTATGAAGGGAAGTATTTCCTGATGCATGGAAAGCCAGTCGAGGTGGAGACGCCGAACTGTGTGTATATTCATAAGCTGAGCGGAAAAGATGAGGATGAGAAGAAGAGTGTGCAAAAGCGCTGAGGAAGGCTGCGGATGAGCTTGCGGATACGCATTTGCTATATATGAATTGATTTGGCTATCCCCTATTAGTCGTAGGAGATAGCCGTTTTACCTTTTGGGTGGGGGTATTTTTGGCGGGAGGGACGGACGCCGCAGGGAGGGGAGAGGGGATTGCTTCCTGCTCCTTTTCCAGAATGTAAGGAGCCCTAAGCATTCTGAGGTACGTTGCTGGCTGTGTCCGGGCGCGGCACCTAGTTCGCCCTGGCGTTCCGCCAGCAGCTAAA
>CAMUPC010000128.1 GCA_947090545.1 uncultured Eubacterium sp.
GGTTTTCCGTGGAGCGAATGTCAAGTTAGGAAACTGGCGACAAGTCACTGTACGATTAGAATATCTGCCGTCTAAAAGCAGAAATATGGTGTGTTATCAATAAGATACACACGGGTTCGTGTACAGTCACCGCTTGTCGTACATTAAGTGCGAATAAGGAGGCGACTTTTTTTATGGCAAGTCAAACAATGAGGATCATTCTCAAAGCATACGATCATCAGCTTATCGATGCATCGGCAAAGAAAATTATCGAAACTGTAAAGAAAAACGGAGCGCAGGTGAGCGGGCCGGTACCACTTCCGACAAAGAAAGAGGTTGTTACGATCTTAAGGGCGGTACACAAATACAAGGATTCGAGAGAACAGTTTGAGCAGAGAACTCATAAGAGACTGATCGATATTATTGCACCGACACAGAAAACCGTAGATGCATTAACCAGATTAGAGTTACCGGCTGGCGTTAATATCGATATCAAAATGAAATAAAACAGGTAACGGGTTCAGAATCGGGCAACAATCCTGAAGGGTTTTTATCATAGAAGCAATACTGCAAGGCGGTATTCCACGTATGCTACTAACTGTTCTAGGATGAGCGCATAACCGCCATAGGGCAGGCTTGCGTTCCGCTGTAGGATAACAGGAGGTAAAAGAATGAAGAAAGCGATTTTAGCTACAAAAGTCGGAATGACTCAAATCTTCAACGAGAACGGAGAACTGACTCCGGTCACTGTATTAGAGGCAGGGCCTTGCGTCGTTACACAGATCAAGACGGTAGAAAACGACGGGTACAGTGCAGTACAGGTTGGCTTTGTTGACAAGAAAGACAAGATCATCAACAAGGATGCCAACGGCAAGAAAGAAATCAGAAACAGGCACGGCGTGACAAAGGCAGAGAAAGGCCATTTTGACAAGGCTGGTGTTTCTGGCAAGAGATTCGTCAGAGAATTTAAGTTTGATAACGCTGCTGACTATAAGCTGGCAGACGAGATCAAGGCAGATATTTTTGCAGCAGGCGACAAGGTAGACGCTACTGCACTCTCGAAAGGGAAAGGTTTCCAGGGCGCTATTAAAAGACACGGGCAGCACAGAGGGCCGATGTCGCATGGTTCCAAATTCCATCGCCATCAGGGTTCCAACGGTGCATGTTCTTCCCCGAGCAAGGTATTTAAGGGCAAAGGGATGCCGGGACATATGGGACATGAGCAGGTGACAGTACAGAATCTTGAGATTGTAAGAGTAGACGCAGAAAACAATCTGCTGCTCGTAAAGGGTTCCGTACCAGGGCCTAAGAAGTCATTAATCACCATCAAAGAAGCAGTAAAGTCTTATAAATAGTGCATAACAGGAAAGGAGGATGTTACAGATGGCTAACGTATCTGTTTATAATATGGAAGGCAAGGAAGTAGGAAGCATCGAGTTAAATGATGCGCTCTTCGGTGTGGAAGTGAACGAACACTTGGTACACATGGCAGTCTTACAGCAGCTTGCCAACAAACGTCAGGGAACACAGAAAGCAAAAACGCGTTCTGAAGTTCGCGGCGGCGGAAGAAAGCCGTGGAGACAGAAAGGAACCGGACATGCAAGACAGGGTTCTACAAGAGCTCCGCAGTGGAAGGGCGGCGGCGTTGTATTCGCACCGACACCAAGAGATTATTCCTTCAAATTAAATAAGAAGGAAAAGAGAGCAGCATTAAAATCTGCGCTCACATCCGTAGTCAAGGAAAACAAATTTATCGTTGTAGACGATTTGAAGCTGGATGAGGTTAAGACAAAGAAAATGGCTCACGCTCTGAAAGCATTAAATGCGGAAAAAGCGCTGGTTGTATTAAACGGAGACAACGAAAATGTCGCTTTGTCTGCAAGAAATATCCCGACTGTAAAGGTGGCATATATTAATACAATCAATGTGTATGATATTTTGAAATATCAAACCATGGTATTGTCAAAGGATGCTGTAGCAGCAATCGAGGAGGTGTATGCATAATGGCAAACATTCAATATTACGATGTAATCTTAAAGCCGGTAGTGACAGAAAAGAGCATGGAGCTTATGGCTGATAAAAAATATACGTTTTACGTGCACCCGGAAGCAAATAAAGTTATGATTCAGGAAGCTGTTCAGAAGATGTTTGAAGGAACAAAGGTAAAGAAAGTCAATACGATGAACATTCCTGGCAAAAAGAAAAGACGCGGCGCTGTAGTCGGCAGAACAGCGGCAAGAAAAAAAGCGATTGTCCAGCTTACCGAGGACAGTGCGGATATTGAGATTTTCAGCGGACTGTAAAATACACTGCGATCCGTAAACTATGTGCAGCTTGCACGATAAGAAAGCATTGAAAGGAGAAACAATCATGGGAATTAAAAGCTACAACCCATATACACCTTCCAGAAGACATATGACTGGATCTGATTTCTCTGAAATCACAAAAAAGACTCCTGAAAAATCTTTACTGGCACCGAAAAAGAAACATTCAGGACGTAATAACCAGGGTAAAATAACCGTCAGACATCGTGGCGGCGGAAATAAACGCAAATACAGAATCATCGATTTTAAGAGAAGAAAAGACGGCATTCCGGGAAAGGTAGTCGGTATCGAGTACGATCCGAACCGTTCCGCGAATATTGCGCTGATCTGCTATGAGGACGGACAGAAGGCATATATCCTTGCACCGGCTGGGCTGACAGACGGCATGAAGGTTATGAGCGGCCCGCAGGCAGAGGTTAGAGTCGGCAATTGTCTGCCGCTTGAGAATATCCCGATTGGTACACAGATACACAATATTGAAATGTATCCGGGAAAGGGAGGACAGATCGCACGTTCTGCCGGCCTGAGCGCACAGCTTATGGCAAAGGAAGGCAAATATGCGACATTAAGGCTTCCTTCCGGTGAAATGAGAATGATTCCTCTTACTTGCCGTGCTACCGTAGGTGTTGTTGGCAATGGAGACCACAACCTGATCAATATTGGTAAAGCAGGACGCAAGCGCCATATGGGTATCCGCCCGACGGTACGCGGTTCTGTTATGAATCCGAATGACCATCCGCACGGCGGTGGTGAAGGCAGGGCTCCGATCGGACGTCCAGGCCCATGCACACCTTGGGGCAAACCGGCACTCGGGCTTAAGACGCGTAAGAAGAAAAAAGCTTCTAATAAGCTGATCGTAAGAAGACGTGACGGCAGAGCAATGAAGAGTAAATAGGAGGAATATTAGTAATGGGTAAAAGATCATTAAAAAAAGGTCCTTTCGCAGATGAAAGCCTGTTAAAGAAGGTAGATGCTCTGAATGCTGCAGGTGACAATGCTGTAATCAAAACATGGTCACGCCGTTCCACAATTTTCCCGTCATTCGTGGGACGTACATTCGCAGTTCATGATGGAAGAAAGCATGTACCGGTATATGTTACAGAAGATATGGTCGGGCATAAACTGGGTGAGTTTGTTGCTACAAGAACTTACCGTGGTCATGTAAAAGAAGAAAAAAGGTCAAGAGTGAAATAATTCGCTGATTAGGAAAGGAGGCTCTATTTCATGGCTAAAGGACATAGATCTCAAATTAAGAGAGAGAGAAATGAAAATAAAGATACCAGACCTTCTGCAAAATTATCTTATGCAAGAGTGTCAGTTCAGAAAGCTTGCTTTGTATTAGATGCGATCCGCGGAAAAGACGTAAGGACAGCGCTTGCTATCTTAGACTACAATCCGCGCTATGCATCCCAGATCATAGCAAAATTATTACGGTCTGCGATTGCAAATGCAGAAAACAATAACGGGATGAACGCAGATAACCTGTATATTGAAGAGTGCTATGCAAATAAAGGACCTACAATGAAGAGAATCAGGCCAAGAGCACAGGGGCGTGCATACAGGATCGAGAAGAGAATGAGCCACATCACTGTTGTTCTGAATGAGAGATAAGGAGGGAAAGCATGGGACAGAAAGTTAATCCTCATGGCTTAAGAGTTGGTGTCATTGCTGACTGGGACTCTAAGTGGTATGCAGAGGGAAATTTCGCAGACTGTTTAATAGAAGATTATAAGATCAGAGAATTCCTGAAAAAGAAATTATACGCAGCCGGCATTTCAAAGATTGAGATTGAAAGAGCTTCCGAGCGTATCAAAGTCATTATCTATACAGCAAAGCCAGGTGTTGTCATCGGTAAGGGCGGCACTGAAATTGAAAAAGTAAAAGCAGAGCTTCAGAAGTATTTGCAGATTGGCAAAAAGCAGAAGCTGATCGTAGATATCAAAGAAGTGAAGAAACCGGATAAGGATGCGCAGCTTGTTGCAGAAAATATTGCATTACAGCTTGAAAACCGTATTTCTTTCCGCCGTGCGATGAAATCCTGCATGTCCAGAAGCTTAAAGTCTGGCGCGCTTGGTATCAAGACAGCAGTATCCGGCCGTCTTGGTGGTGCAGATATGGCTCGTACGGAGTTCTATTCCGAAGGAAATATCCCGCTTCAGACGTTAAGGGCAGACATTGACTACGGATTTGCTGAGGCAGATACGACCTACGGCAAGGTAGGCGTCAAGGTTTGGATCTACAAAGGGGAGATTCTTCCGACGAAGGGAAATAAGGAAGGAGGCGCTCAGTAATTATGTTAATGCCGAAAAGAGTAAAGCATAGAAAACAGTTCCGCGGCTCGATGAGAGGAAAAGCTGCGAGAGGCAATAAAATTACAAACGGTGCGTATGGTATCGTAGCAATGGAACCGGCATGGATCAAATCCAACCAGATCGAAGCAGCGCGTATTGCGATGACACGTTATGTAAAGCGTGGCGGTAAGATTTGGATTAAAATATTCCCAGACAAACCTGTAACCACAAAACCTGCTGAAACCCGAATGGGTTCAGGAAAAGGTTCTTTGGAATACTGGGTAGCTGTTGTAAAACCGGGACGTGTATTGTTTGAAATTGATGGAGTTGCGGAAGAAACTGCGAGAGAAGCATTGCGTCTCGCTACACACAAATTACCTTGTAAATGTAAAGTAGTTTCGCGTGCAGACTTAGAAGGCGGTGAATCAAATGAAAGCAAGTAAATATTTAGAAGAATTACGGACACAGACGCCGGCGGACTTAAACGCTCAGTTAGTAGAGGCTAAGAAAGAACTTTTCAATTTGAGATTCCAGAATGCGACAAATCAGTTGGAGAATACAGGCAGGATCAAAGAAGTCAGAAAAAATATCGCAAGAATCCAGACCGTGATTACCGAAAAAGCGAATGCCTAGATCTCAGGAAGGAGAATGATATCGTGGACAGAAATTTAAGAAAAACACGTGTTGGTGTTGTTGTAAGCGATAAGATGCAGAAAACGATTGTTGTAGCAGTAAAAGACAACGTAAGACATCCGTTATACAACAAGATTGTGAAAAAAACGTATAAATTAAAAGCGCATGATGAGAACAACGACTGCAGGATCGGTGATACTGTCAGGGTTATGGAAACAAGGCCGTTATCGAAAGACAAACGGTGGAGACTTGTTGAAATCGTTGAGAGAGCGAAATAATAGTACAAGGAGGATTCCAGCATGATTCAGCAGGAAAGCAGACTCAAGGTCGCTGACAATACCGGAGCAAAGGAATTGCTCTGCATTCGTGTTATGGGCGGTTCTACAAGAAGATATGCACACATTGGCGATATTATTACTGCGACCGTAAAAGATGCAACACCAGGCGGCGTTGTTAAAAAAGGTGACGTTGTAAAAGCAGTTGTTGTACGTACCGTACGTGAGACGAGACGTAAGGACGGCTCTTACATCCGCTTTGATGAGAATGCCGCAGTGATTATAAAAGATGACCAGACTCCGAGAGGAACCCGTATTTTCGGACCAGTAGCGAGAGAGCTTCGTGACAAGCATTTCATGAAAATCGTTTCTCTGGCTCCTGAAGTATTATAGGAGGTAGCGACATGGCAATGTTAAAAATA
This sequence comes from uncultured Eubacterium sp., assembly GCA_947090545.1. Lineage (GTDB taxonomy): Bacteria > Bacillota > Clostridia > Lachnospirales > Lachnospiraceae > Eubacterium_J. The sequence continues at coordinate 5,925 of CAMUPC010000128.1, forward strand.
AAAAAAGGCGATATGGTAAAAGTAATCGCTGGCAGAGATAAAGACAAAGAAGGGAAAGTGATTGCTGTAAACCGCAAGAAGAACACATTGCTTGTGGAAGGCATCAATATGATTACCAAGCATACAAAACCATCGATGCAGAACCAGCAGGGTGGGATTGTACACCAGGAAGGGCCAATTCATATTTCTAACGTAATGTATCTGCATAAGGGACAGCCGACAAGGATCGGATTTAAGTTTGACGGAGATAAAAAAGTCCGTTTTGCAAAATCTACTGGTGACATTATTGACTAAGTACGAGGAAAAGGAAGGGAGGTCCAAACGTGAGCAGATTAAAAGATCAGTATATGAATGAGATCATAGATGCTATGATCAAAAAATTCGGATATAAAAATCGTATGCAGGTGCCGAAGCTGGATAAGATCGTGGTAAACATGGGTATCGGCGAAGCAAAAGAAAATGCGAAATTATTAGAAGCAGCTATGAGCGATATGGAATTGATCACCGGCCAGAAGCCGATCAAGACCATATCCAAAAAATCGATCGCGAACTTCAAGATCAGAGAGGGAATGCCGATTGGATGTAAGGTAACATTACGAGGCGAGAAGATGTATGAGTTTTTAGACCGCCTGGTAAACCTTGCGCTGCCTCGTGTACGTGACTTTAGAGGCGTGAATCCAAACTCTTTCGACGGAAGAGGAAATTATGCGCTCGGCATTAAGGAGCAGTTGATCTTCCCGGAAGTAGAATTTGACAAGATCGACAAGGTACGCGGTATGGACGTTATTTTTGTAACAACAGCAAAGACAGATGAAGAAGCGCGTGAATTATTAGCTCAGTTCAACATGCCATTTCAGAAGTAATCAGGAGGGAAATTATGGCAAAGACTTCTATGAAAGTAAAACAGCAGCGGAAACAGAAATTCTCTACCAGAGAATATACACGCTGTAGAATCTGTGGTCGTCCACATTCTGTATTAAGGAAATACGGAATCTGCCGTGTATGCTTCCGTGAATTAGCATATAAGGGCCAGATTCCGGGAGTGAAAAAGGCTTCCTGGTAAACAGTGACACCCAGATAATATTTAAGGAGGAAATTCAATCATGACAATGAATGATCCAATCGCAGATATGCTTACAAGAATCCGTAATGCAAATACTGCTAAACATGATACAGTAGATATACCGTCATCCAAGATGAAGGCCGCTATTGCTGACATTCTTGTAAATGAAGGCTACATTGCGAAATACGATATCGTTGATGACGGTAATTTCAAAGCAATCCGTGTCACATTAAAATATGGCGCTGATAAGAACGAAAAAATTATTACAGGCATCAAGAGAATCTCCAAGCCAGGGCTTCGCGTATACGCTGGCAAGGATGAAATTCCTTCCGTACTAGGCGGTTTGGGAATTGCTATTTTGTCTACAAATAAAGGTGTAATTACAGATAAACAGGCGAGAAAAATGCAGGTTGGCGGAGAAGTATTAGCATTTGTATGGTAATCGGTTCATTTTATATTCATAAACAGGAGGTACGGGCATGTCACGTATAGGTAGAATGCCAATCGCGGTCCCGGCAGGCGTTACTGTAGAGATTGCAGAAAATAATAAAGTTACAGTAAAGGGGCCGAAAGGCGAATTAGAAAGAGTGCTGCCGTCTGAGATGACAATTAAGCAGGAGGACGGGCAGGTATTGGTTACAAGGCCAAATGATCTTAAGAAAATGAAATCTTTGCATGGCCTTACAAGAACACTGATTAACAATATGGTCGTAGGAGTGACCGAAGGCTACACGAAGCAGCTTGAGGTAAACGGCGTCGGCTACAGGGCTGCAAAGTCAGGCAATAAGCTGACATTGAATCTGGGCTATTCCCATCCGGTTGTTATGGAAGATCCAGAAGGGCTGGAATCTGTGGTAGAAGGCAACAAAATCACAATCAAAGGGATTGACAAGGAAAAAGTAGGCCAGTATGCGGCTGAGATCAGAGATAAGAGAAGGCCAGAACCTTACAAGGGCAAAGGTATTAAATATATGGATGAAGTTATTCGGCGTAAAGTTGGTAAGACTGGTAAGAAATAAATGAAAGGGTGACGAGAGATGGTTAGAAAGGAATCAAGAGCTAAGGTTCGTGAAAATAAACACAAAAGACTGCGCAACCGTATTTCCGGGACGACAGAAAGACCGCGTCTGGCAGTTTTTAGAAGTAATAATCATATGTACGCTCAGGTCATTGACGATACAGTTGGCAATACCATCGCAGCGGCTTCCACGCTGGATAAGGAGATCAAAGAAGCAGTGGAAAAAACAAATGATATCGCTGCAGCGGCACAGGTTGGCACTGTGGTAGCAAAAAGAGCTTTGGAAAAAGGTATTACAACGGTTGTCTTTGACCGCGGCGGATATATTTATCATGGCAAAGTTCAGGCTCTGGCAGACGCAGCCAGAGAAGCTGGTTTAACATTCTAAGTAGGAGGAAACAGTTACATGAAACGTGAAATAATTGATGCTAGTCAGTTAGAGTTAACAGAAAACGTTGTAGCAATCAAACGTGTCACGAAGGTTGTAAAGGGCGGACGTAACATGCGCTTTTCAGCTTTGGTAGTTGTCGGTGACAGCAACGGACATGTAGGCGCAGGAATGGGTAAAGCAGCAGAAATTCCTGAGGCAATCCGCAAGGGTAAAGAAGATGCTATGAAAAAGCTCATTACTGTCAAATTAGATGATAACAAGAGTATCACACACGATATTTTGGGCAAGCATACAGGTGCTACCGTACTGCTTAAGAAGTCTCCAGACGGTACTGGCATTATCGCCGGCGGTCCTGCGCGTAGCGTATGTGAGCTGGCGGGCATCCAAAATATCCGTACAAAATCATTAGGTTCTAACAATAAGCAGAATGTTGTGCTTGCTACAATCGCTGCTCTGGCTCAGTTAAAATCTCCAGAAGAAGTTGCAAAGCTCCGCGGTAAATCGGTTGAAGAGATTGTAGGTTAGGAGGCATAAAATGGCAGAGAAAATGTTAAAGGTAACACTTATCAGATCAAAAATCGGCGCAGTGCCTAGGAATCGCAAGATTATTGAGTCTATGGGCTTCCATAAGCTCAACCAGACAAAAACATTCCCGGACAATGCTGCGACACAGGGTGCGCTCCGCAAGATCGCACCGTATGTAAAAGTTGAAGAAGCATAATACACAATAAGGAGGTGTCAGTATGGACTTATCAAGTTTAAAGGCTGCGGAAGGTTCGAGAAAAGATAGATTCAGAAAAGGACGCGGACACGGTTCAGGCAACGGCAAGACAGCCGGTAAGGGACACAAAGGCCAGAAAGCTCGTTCAGGAGCACCAAGGCCAGGCTTTGAAGGTGGCCAGATGCCATTATACAGAAGATTACCAAAGAGAGGCTTTAAGAATATTAATTCTAAGATAATCGTTGGAATCAATGTATCAGAACTTGAGAGATTTGACAATGATTCTACGGTTACCGTAGATGCCTTAATTGAAGCAGGAATTGTTAAAAATCCAAGAGACGGCGTCAAAATTCTTGGAAATGGAGAATTAACCAAGAAGCTCACTGTTCAGGCTAATGCATTCAGCGCTGGCGCAAAAGAAAAGATTGAGGCTCTTGGTGGAAAAGCAGAGGTGATCTAATGTTACAGACACTTCGTGGTGCATTCAAGGTTAAAGAAATCCGGGAACGGTTAGTGTATACGTTTTTTATGCTGATCGTGATCCGGTTAGGCTCACAGCTTCCTTGTCCGGGTATTGACTCTGCGTTATTTGCAGAATGGTTCAGCTCACAGACGAACGGGGCATTTAACTTTTTTGATGCGATTACCGGCGGATCGTTCAATGAAATGTCTGTATTTGCATTGAGTATCACACCGTATATTACGTCCTCCATCATTATGCAGCTCCTCACGATCGCGATACCAAAGCTGGAGGAAATGCAGCGTGACGGAGAAGAAGGCAGAAAGAAAATTGCAAGCATTACCCGATATGTAACGGTAGCGCTTGCATTGATCGAATCCATTGCAATGGCAATCGGGTTCGGCAGAATGGGATATCTGACCAATTACAGCGCATTTTCTGTGATCCAGGTCGTATGTATTCTGACCGCGGGATCAGCAGTATTGATGTGGATTGGGGAACAGATCACGGAAAAGGGTGTCGGCAACGGTATCTCTATCGTGCTGGTGATCAACATTGTATCCAGAATCCCGGCTGACATGTCAACCTTATACGAACAGTTTGTAAAAAATCAAAAGGTGGCAAGAGGCGTACTTGCGGCGGTTATCATTCTTGCAATCATTCTGCTGACCGTAGTATTTGTTATCGTATTGCAGGATGCGGAACGCAAGATTCCGGTACAGTATTCCAAGAAGATCCAGGGCAGAAAGACTGTCGGCGGACAAAGCTCTTTTATTCCGTTAAAGGTCAATACAGGCGGCGTTATTCCGATTATCTTTGCACAGTCGATTATGGAATTTCCAGTTGTGATCTGTACCCTGCTGGGCGTAGACGGCGGGACAGGTATTGGCGGAAAGATCTTAAACGGCTTGCAGCAGCGTAACTGGTGTGACCCGGCAAATCCGATTTTGTCTATCGGGCTTGCCGTATATCTCGTACTTGTGATCGTATTTGCGTATTTCTATACGTCGATTACGTTCAATCCGCTTGAGATTGCAGATAATATGAAAAAACAAGGCGGTTTTATTCCTGGCATCCGTCCGGGCAAACCAACGAGTGAATATCTGACAAAGATCTTAAATTATATCGTATTTATCGGCGCTGTCGGGCTGTCGATCTGCGCGATCGTACCGATTTTCTTTAATGGCGTGTTTAAGGCAAACGTATCGTTTGGCGGGACGTCCATTATCATTATCGTAGGCGTTGTGATTGAGACAATTAAACAGATCGAATCGAAGATGGTTGTGCGGTATTATAAGGGATTCTTAAGTGAATAGAGGTTGTGGGGGATACAGTTTCGGCTGTATCTCTCTTTGCGTAAAGGAGAGGGAATGGAACACGAAGGCGCAGGCAAGTATTTTGACAATTTGCTGTTAGGAACAAACTATGCGTTAAGAAATTGTGACATGCATGTTGCAGCAATAAAAAAATCCAAAGTTTAGGCATGTAAGGAGGATCTTTTGAAGGAAATGGGGGTGTTTTTGTCAGAGGGGACGCTGGAGGAAGGGGAGCGGGGCTGGCTTCCTGTTCCGATTCCAAAATGTAAGGAGCTCTAAGCATCCTGCATTTACGCTGAGGCACCGTCCGGGCGCGGCACCTAGTTCGCC
>CAMUPC010000129.1 GCA_947090545.1 uncultured Eubacterium sp.
CTGGCGGAACGCCAGGGCGAACTAGGTGCCGCGCCCGTCCGGTGCCTCAGCGTAAATGCAGGGTGCTTAGGGATTCTTAACCTTCTGGAACGGACGCCGCCAGGAAGTGCCAATCCCCTCTCCCAGCGTCCCTGTATGCACAAAAATGCCACACTTCACCTATATTTCTTCGACCTGTTCATGCATTTGTTCTGCCTGCCAGAATACCCTGATTGAAAAAAGCTGCTGTATAACAAATTTGCACATAAGCTCTGCCCTATGTGCTGCTTCGTTATACAACAGCCTGCTGATAGATTCTAAGAAACCTTCACACCCCTGGAAGCACTATACTTTCCATAAATCCTGCGTTCCATAGAATCTACTTTATATGCCCGTACTCTAACATAATAGATCGTCCCGCGTTTCAGATTTTTCAAAGTCTTTGTCGTATAATAAGTAGACACTTTTTTCGTACCCGATGAAAAATCCTTACTGGTCGAATACGATATCTCATATCCCTCTGCTCCTGACGCCGCATCAAACCGCACCTTTAACGTGCCGTTTTCATTTGCCGCAAACGTCGGTGCCGCAATCTGCTTTGGTTTTGTAACCCTGATCCACTGTGCATATAATACACAATCTGCATTCGGAATCGTTGTCCTGCCGATCTTTTTCCCGCCGGACGGTTTGGTATACCAGCCCTTGAATTTGTAGTTGGCACGCTCTACGGTAGGCATCGCGTCCAGGATATCTCCGGTTGCAAGCGAGATCTTCTGATAGTTCAGGTTTTTGCCGCCGTTTGCGTGGAAAAAGATATCATGATAATCTGCATCATCTTCCACCGGAACCGTTGGCTTCGTGTCGGTATCCGTCGCGCTTCCGACATTAATGTAGATCACCTCGGAAACGCCGCCATACGATACGACAATCCGGTTTTGCCCATTTGCCAGCGTTTTCTGAGACAGTGAATAGCCGTATACACGCTCTGATGTGCCGCTGGAATAGTTTGCCTGCACCACCAGCCCGTCCGAAATATTTGCGCCTGCATATTTTAATCCGTTGTAGGTAAGTGTCAGGCTCTTGACAGCTTTCGTATCCCGCCAGCTTGCATAATAGGTCTGGTTGACACTGATCAGCGTTGTCTCCGTCAGCCTTGTGCCCTGCCCGTTTGGTGCTGTGTACCAGCCAAGGAACTCTGCCCCAGCCTTTACCGGAACCGGAAGCGGATTGATCGTGCCTAATTCCTCTGTCACAACCGAAGCGATTGCGTTGCCGCCCTGACTGTCAAAGTTGGACGTATAAGTAATTCTTGGCAGCCCAAGATTGAAAAATTCTACATTATAGGAGATCGAAAGCCCGGAGCCGTTGATGCGTACCTGGAAGGAATCTCCGTTTTTGTATTCGCCGATTCCCGACGGGCGGAAAATAATACATCCCGGCTGGCCGTAAGCGTTGTTGTTTACAAAAAATTCGCCATCGGAAACCCCGTTATACGTAAACCGCCAGGTCTTGTAATCCCTGTACCGAAGCAGGGTTACTTCCAGGTCGTTGGCATTTACCGCATAGCCCAGGCTGTAGCTCCACGGATACTCCGCCGCAAAATACTCTACTGGCATCGTACGTGCTGGCCATGCAACGCCGGTTTCATATGCGGTCGTATTCGTCATATCGTTGACATAGACGCTGCTGAACGTCCCTTTCAGCCCGCTGACCACGCCGAACCCCGTCTGTCTTAACCGCGGATTCAGCAGCCACCTGCGTTCTTCCAGCGCAGAGATGTCCACGCTGTCCGCGTTTCCCATCCACGAATTGAGGATCGTTTCATTCAGGCTGCGGTTTCCCCAGGTCGCCCATGCATTGTTGCTGCCTGCCGCTCCTCGCTGCGCCATCTGAAACATCGTATTTCCCATCGAATACGGCTGGTCAGGATTGTGCGATACCTGCCCGTTAATATAGTTCACCAAAGCAGCCGCCTGTGCATATTCCGCATACTGCGTGGATATCGTCACATTGTCTGAGATCCCTGCGATATAGCGGATCTGGTTAAGCATATTCAGCGCGGACTGCTGCGTTGCGTCTGTCAGCCTGCCCAGATTGTACGGCACTTCGGTATAAGGATCTGTAATAAAAGTAAAATTGTCCCGGATGCCTGCGCTGTTTGCCGCCGCATAGCTGCGGATCTCCTGCGCGGTCCGGTATCTGGCATTGATCCCCTGTGCGGTTGCATTTGCCTGTATCTGATTTCTGCTCACAAGAAAAGCGGACATCATTACAAAACACAATGTAACTGTGATTAGAAGCTGCTTCTTTTTTTTGTACGATAAATTCATATGATCTCCTCCCTATCCAATCTTTTTCGCTACAACTACCAGCCGCCCGTTTGGTATAGAATATTCACAGGTCGACAGCATTACGGTCTGGTCGCCGTACTGTAAGTGTTCGCCCGTATCATACAGCCGGTTTTCTTCGATAAAATCCGCGCATTCCTGAAACTCCTCCTTAGAATGATAATTGTAAAACCGATAGTAGCGAAACCCTTCTTCTTCCTGATATAAAATCCTTGTAACCAATACGGCAACAATCTGGTATGTCCCAGTTTCATAGATTGTGTCATACTGTATGACTGGATGCTCTTTCCAAAAGCCTGAATCCTTATATTTCTCCAGCATCCCGAAATGATACCCGTTACTCATATTATGTCCATAGATCACCGTATTTTTGTCTTGTGGAAACAGACTGCTTGCATTCTCTACAAACAGCGAGCCTGCCTCCGACTTTTTTCCTGTATAATCCCGGTGCAGATAGTAATACTTCTCTCCCCGTTTCTTATCGTCCGACTGCATCACCGGATGGTTGATGCTCGTACCGGGAATGCTCAGCCAACCAAACAAATCAGGATAATCTTGATAAAAGGACTGATATTGCGGCAAAATATCCGGGATTTCTGCTCCTGTACCTGCCGTATTTGGATCAAATGCATCAGCCTCTGCATCTTTCCCTTCTGCCCGTCCAACAGGTTCCTCGTCATTTTCCTCCGGCAGATCCGCCGCTGTATCCTCCACCTCCTTGGCGCCCGCTCCCGCTACGTCCAGCGTAAAGCCCTGCGCTGCTTCCGCCTGGCTTGCCGCCTGCTGCGTGGGCATATAATCCGTCTGCTTTTTTAGGATCTCTTTGTTTTCCATATCTATATCAGATTTCATTCCAGACGTGATCCCCGTAAACAGCTCCTTTAACTTTTCCGCGCCTTTTCCGCCGTCCGACTGCATATACAATAACATGCAGATCATCCCGACCGATATGCAGATAAGCAGCGTCCAGATCATTTTTGCCTTAAATGATGCAGTCTCTCCCTGCGCTGTCTCTTGTTGTATGATTAATTCTGACTTTTCCTCAGCCTCCTTTTTTCCATAGCGTTCTTGCAGTACATTAATAAAAGCATCGCCCAGCCAACTGGAAAAATAGTACTTTTCATCCTGTGTCAGCAGTAGCAGCGTCTTTTTTGCCTTTTCTTCATCATCCAGGTTACACGTCTGACATATTTTCTGGATCTTTCCGATGTCATTTTGCAGCATCCTCTGCTCATCGCTTATATTGAGATCCAGCTTTGCTGCAAGCTGTTCTGTAAATGCCCTGCCGAATTCCGTTCCAAAATAAGCTTTTGTATCTGCTGTCAGCTCCTGGTACTGGCTTTTCCAGTAGACATCATGCTGTGCTTGTCCATCCTGTATCAGATCTTTCATCAGGCGAATATCCTTTTGCAGCTTTGACCAATCAGGCATTTTCCCCTGGTCAAGCGACCGCAGCAGCAATTCTAAAAACTTCACGCCAAGCTCTCCTGCAAAGGCAAGCTCCCGCTGCTTCGACAGCCTTTGGACATATCGTTCCAACTGATGCTCATTCATCCGCCAGCATTCTGCTACCATGCGTTCCATATTTTGCAGATCAACCCATTCTATATTCCACTTCATTCATAATAATCCTTTATTTTTATTTTGAATATCGACATCTTGCATATTAATGTTTACTGCTTTTTTTATTATAGCAATAATGTCCTCAGAACTCAAGTATTTAACTCACCAGAATGTGTAATAAACCGCAAATTCTGTCATAATCCGCACCTATAACCAAAACACAGCGTAAAAAAGCGGTGTTCCGCCTTTTTACGCTGTGCTTTTCTCCATATTCTATTTTAAAGTCCCTGATCATCCTTTTGTGCCGCTCTGTCTTGCTGATCCGGCATTCTGCCCATTCCGTTTCCCATAGATCCCATATCCGAGATCGTAACGGACGAAGCATCTACCAGAAACGTACTGTCCTGCTTTTGCCCTTCCGCGGTCGATGGAATCACGCCGTCCAACTGCCCGCGGATACTTTCCGCACGCAGCAGGCAAAACTGTTTTAACGCCGCCGCACCTGTTTCAAATTGTTCATAAGTGCAGAATTTCGTCGGATCTTTTTCGACGTAAGGCGCGATCATCGCTGTAACCTGATCATACATCTTCGCAAACGTACCGCTTTCAAAATATGCAGCAATAAATTCTGAAAAATACTGATGATACTGCTCCAGATATTGTTCATCGCCAAGCATCCATGCAAGCATCGGCCTGGAAGAAACCTCTCCGCCGGATACAGGCGTATCAATCGGATAATTCACCAGCCCATCCGCGTCTGTCTGCGACTGAAATCCGCCAAACGCAAGATTGTAGTCCCAGGGAATCATCGACAATTGCCCGTCCTCTTCATACAGATAATAGTTATGCACCATAGAACTGGTATAGCTGTCAAAATTACATACAAAATTATGAACCACAAAATACCGGATCACCTCGTCGGTATCGATTACTTCCGTAAGCTCTGTGCCCTCCTTGACTGCTTTTAAAGACTGAATCAGTTGATCTTTGTCGGCATCTGTAATATCCGTCTTTGCATTCTCAAAAATATTTTTGTAGCTCTCGTAATTATCATCTGTATAATTCAGGCATACGTCGTCGCTCTGCATCCCGCCCTTGCCATTTTTAAAAAATCCGCCCCGCGGCATCGACGGCTGCGTACCTTCTGTCGTTCCTTGTTCCGGCGGTTCTATCCCGTCTATTTCTCCCATTTCCGGCGGTTCCATACCGTCCATAGCTCCCATTTTCGGTAGTTCCATCTCGTCCATTGATCCCATTTCCGGCGGTTCCATACCGTCCATTGATCCTATTTCCGGCGGTTCTTCCTGATCTGTCTTATCCCAATGATCCGATTCCTGCTCCGTCTCATCCCGCTGATCTGTCTCCTGTCCGGTTTCCTGTCCGGCTTCCTGCCCGTTTTTCTCCTTTATCCGCTCCATATCAAACGCTCCGCCGTTTCCTCTTCCGCCGCCCATATTCGTACTGTCCGGCTTATACAGGTTCCCATAATCTTTTCCGTAATTGCGCTCCAAAAAACTCTCTTCCACGCCTTCCACAGCAAGGTAAAGCCCCCAGTCCTCCCCATTTACCGTAATATATACATAGCTGCAAAGCGGCGCGTCCGCTCCAAAATAGCCCATCATCTGATAGGACAGATAATCCTTGCAGTACGTATTGTCCTGAATAATGTTGTTCAGGCTCAGTTTATCCAGCCCGTAATACGTCTTGCCGCGGTCATAATGGTCGAACTCTATTTTAAAGCTGTAGCGGTCGTTTCCATATTTGGATACCATACTGAGCGAGGTATTTCCCTTTGCCCGGATCGCTACATTTTTATATGCTTCCTTGTCGATCACGACAGAACAGCATTCATATTCCTCATTTTCACACGTATCCAAAAATCCTTCCCAGTCATCCATCACAAGGTCAATCGTATGCACCCTCGTTGTATCAAACAGTTTTTTCTCATAACCCATCACAGCCGATACCGCTGTAACGCCAAACCGCCCCGCATATGCAAAGCCTGCTGTCAGTATGATTACAAATGCAAGGATCACACAACAGATCCTGTCAATCTGCTTACTTGTCGACATCTCCTGCCACCTGCCTTTCCTATGCCTGTTATAAACGTAAGCTTGCCAGGAAAGCTTACCCCATATATTCCCCATTATAGCTTACAAGCACCGCGCTGCTGATCCCGCGCATTTCTGCTAAACGATTGATAAAGTCCGTATTTTCTTCCCGCATCCGTATTTCCATTTGCAGCTCAACCGCACCGTTTTGCGCAGACTTGCCCTTGACGACACAGCGGCGCACCTGGCTGTCTAAAAACTGCTTTGCCTCGCGCTCACTCTCCGAATCCTGGCATTGGATCACAACAATATACGGATTCCAATGCGATTTCTTATTTACAAAAATAAGCAGTACAGCACCGATCACAATACATCCCACAACAGCAAGAATGATCATGCCCGCCGCCAGCGTAATCCCCGTTGTCAGCGCCCAGAATAAAAACGCAATGTCCAGCGGTTCTTTAATTGCCGTCCGAAACCGTACAATAGACAACGCACCGACCATGCCAAGCGAGAGCACGACGTTCGACGTTACCGCAAGGATAACAACCGTCGTAATCATTGTCATCGCAATCAGCGTAACTCCAAAACTGGAAGAATACATAACGCCCGAAAACGTTTTCTTATATACAAAAAAGATAAACACCCCCAGCCCAAACGCCAGCAGCAGCGCCAATGTCATGTCAAAAATACTGACGCTTGTTACATTTTCCAAAAAACTTGATTTAAAAATATCCTGAAATGTCATACCACAGTCTCCTTTCTCCATGCCAACCCATATGCCGCTCGGTATGTCTGACATAATCCCGGCATGTCACTTTATTTGTTCACCCACACATCCTTATCCATACATCCTGCATATCTGGTATTTGGAAAACGCGGACGTCCGCCTGCCCTTTAGCTGTACGGCATCCCTGACCAGATCCGGCAGAAACGCATCCCATTTTACCTCCAGTACCGCATCCTGGCTGCCCGCAGGAACCGTTAAACATCCTGGATTTAAAAAGTCTGTGCAGCCCAGCCCGGTACGAATCTGGTAATCCAGCGTGACACGCACATTTCCGGGCGCATAGACAAACGGTTCCCTCGTGTAATCGACAATCGTCTTTGCGCGCAGCCCCTGCAACCGGATCTTCGTATACAGCTCCTGCACCAAGTTTTCACCGCTTTGAAGCATCCAGTCCCAGCAGCCGTCAGCAGCCGCCTGCGCCTGCTCCCTGGTAAGCGGCACGCTCTGCTTATACCCAAGCCCGTTGATTTTGCCCTTTTTTTCCAGCAGGATACGGGATGTATCCCCATTATAATAACGCATACGGAATTTTTCTCTGCACCGGATACCGTTTACCTTTTCCAGCAGCACCCGATCCTTTGCATTGTCAAAATACATGCTGCGGACAGTATAGCTGCCCCCTGCTGCATGGGGATCGGTGTCCATCACGGCACGCAGGCGCTGCCGCAGCAGCAGGACGTCCGCGGCACTGATCTCATGCTTCCACTCATGGCGCAGGTTCATATTGATCTCTCCTCTCTCTATGCAATTCTCTATGCAATTGATCTTACGTACTGAATTGTACCGGATGAAACTTAGACGAACCTTAGAAAAAATGGCTGGATCTGTGAAAAAAATGTGATTCCTTCAAAATGTTCTGAAAATCGGTTGCTATTCTTTCATGATTTGTATATAATAGTTTCAGGCAAATGCCAACAGCTTAACAGCAGGTATATCTCGACCTTTAACAGAGACAGTTATACGCGGGCATATCTCAGCCCCAAGCGAGACAGTTACAAGCGAGCGTTTCGCCGCTCAAAGCGCGAATTTAACCGTGGGGCAGTTTTTCTGCCCCATTTTTATGACAGGAGGATACCACTTTGTCAATAAAAATTTATGAAATAAATCCCGAATATATCAATTACTTACTTCCCTATGCCCCCCATTTATTTCAAAACAAACAGTCTGGGCAGCATAACGAACGGAAATATATCGGTATTATCCTAACGATTAATGACATCCACTATTTTGCTCCATTATCTTCTTTTAAAGACAAACACAAAAAAATGAGAAATGCGTTGGATTTTATTAAAATTGGCGATTATGCCGTAATAAATATAAACAACATGTTTCCTGTTCCTGACGGGGAATATACATATGTAGATATTCCATCTGTAAAAAATCCACAATACCAGAAGCTTTTAATGACAGAATACCGTATTATCAGAAAATTACAGGATAAGATCATAAAAAATGCGGCGGAGGTTTATAAACATAAAATAAACAACGGCAACACAACGTCATTAGCAAAAAGATGTAATGATTTTACATTATTGGAAGAGATAAGCAAAAAATTTACAGCCGACGAACCGTTACGGTAAAAAGAATTGTATTTTCGTTCTCATATTCAGCAGCAATCCGCCCGTTATGCGCCTTTACAATCGCATACGCCGCCGAAAGCCCAATCCCATACCCGCCGTTTTTTTGTGTCCTGGCGCTGTCTCCGCGGTAAAAACGGTCAAACAATGTTTCTGCATCCCCTTCCGGCAGCTTCTCACACGTATTTTTCATCTTTAAAACGACTGCGTTCCCTTCTGCCTGCAATGATACTTCCATCGTCCCGCCCTGATTCGTATATTTGACCGCATTATCTAATAAAACAGACAACAGCCGCCGGATGTATTCACGATTTGCCTTAATCAGCAGCTTCGGCGCGATATCTGCTTCCATGTGTATTTCCTTTAACGCCGCCGCTTCATAAAACGGCTGCATTGACTCTTTTAACAATTCACTGATCGAGAGCTCTTCCATAGAAAGTGTGAATCCTTCCTCATCCATCTTCGCCAGCGTCAGCAGATTCTGCATCAGCCCGCTGAGACGTGCTGTCTGGCTGCGGATATTGCGGCTCCATTTATTTTCGCCGCTGATCAGCTCCATCGCATCCACATTTGCCTGAATAATCGCTAACGGCGTTTTAAGCTCATGCCCCGCGTCCGTTACAAACTGCCGCTGCTTTTGCATATTTTCCGCAATCGGGCGGATTGCCTTTTTGGACAGCAAAATAACAAGCAGCAGCATACACAGCCAGCACGCCGCCGCAATCGTGACCGACAGTATAAAAACCATCCCAATAGACCGAAGCTGCCTGGAAATATCCAAAAACAGGACGGCACTCAGCTCTTCCCCGCCAGGCGTTATGGCATCCAGCACACGATATTTAAAATGCTCCAGATACCCCGTCTGTTTCTCCTTCTGAGCAGCCTGCCTCGCATACTTCTCTGCTTCCGCTTCTCCTACCGACGCAATCCGGCTGATATCCTTGCGGACAACCTGGTTTTGTTTATCCAGGCACACTGTAAAAAAACGCAGGGACATCGCCAGGTCTTCATCAATCGGCGGATTAAAAAAACTGTGTTTCCCGCCACGCTTGCCCGGCAGGTCATGAAACCCTGGTTTTTCCTGTTTCAAAATCTGTAACTCCGTATCCCCCAGCATTTGAAGCTGCTGGTTCGTCTGTTCGCTTGTCATCCAGCAGTTTGCCGCGTTGATTGCTCCAATCAGAACAAGCAGCAGAATCGAAACTGCTGCCATTGCTGTTATTATAAATTTTTTCTGTAAGATTTTTACCATATCCTGTTCCCACATTTCTGTATTCGCTGGAACACTGGCGCATCATGCCCCAGCATCCAGCGTATAGCCAATCCCGCGTTTTGCCTTAATCGTTACGTCCGTATGAAAAGCAGCCAGCCGCTTTCTCAAATAAGAAATATAAACCCACACGGAACCGACCTCTGCTTCTGTATCATATCCCCATACTTTCACCAACAGCTCTTCTGAAGACAGAAACATACCCTGATTAAGCATCAGCACTTCCATCAACTGATATTCCAGCTTCGGCAGCACAAAGCTTTTTCCATTTGCACTTAATTCGTAGCTGCTCCGGTTCAAAGACACATCCCTGCACACTAAGATATCCGGCGTAAATTCTTCCCGCCGCCTGAGCATCGCCCGCACTCTTGCCAAAAGCTCCCCCATCACAAACGGCTTTGGCAAATAATCATCCGCACCAAGATCCAGCCCTTCGATCCTGTCCTCTACCTCCGCTTTTGCCGTCAGCAGCAGCACCGGAGTCCTGGCGCCCTCCCTGCGTAGCTGCTTTAGTACCTCCAGCCCGCTTATTTTCGGCATCATAATATCTAAAATAATCCCGTCATAGCGCTCCGCGCGCGCATATGCCAATGCTTCCTCCCCATCAAAAACCGTGTCCACCGTATATTTATGATACGTTAAAATATCGGTAACCGCTTCTGACATGGCAGCTTCATCCTCGGCATACAATAATTTCATCTGTCCGATTTCCTTCCTGCTATTTTTTACTTGAACTCTTCCTAATTTCCTTCCTGCTATTTTCTATCTCCATACGCGTCAAACCTGCGGCGCAACTCCCATTCTGTACGCGCAATCGACAAAAACAGCAGCAGCACCTGTATGCTGATCACGATTCCGCCGAAAAGCCCGACTGCATTCTCATCCTTACCATACACAACCAGCATACTGAGCACGGTAATCGCCAGCATCCCGATCCCCATCCGCATCCACAGCTTTCCAAAGTACAGATGCGCATAATTCCAGGTGTCTTGATTCAGGCTGGACATTTTTGTGCGGTATCCATAGATGGAATTGATCGCTTTGGGCGGTTTTGTCTGGAACAGTTTTCCGAATGCGAGCATAAGCACTGGAAGTATCAGATTATTCACAAGCATAAAAATCCAAAACCACATGTTAATCACTCTCCTTTGGTATCGAACAATCCGCAAGTATTTGCTTGTAGTTTTTGTACGCATGGTATGTTCCAGCAGAACAGACGATGCACAGCATTGCGATTCCTGCTGGCAGGCTGATAAAGCAGCATACTCCAGCGGCGAGAAATTCTATTCCAAGCTTGATATATACTTTTGACATTCTATGGTTGTATTCTGAGACGTACATGATTTTATCCTTTAGTGTTTGGTCGCCTGACCAAAATGTAATTGGAGTGCTGCTGTTTTTGTCGAATACTCCGATGATGAAAAATGGTAGTGCGCATAGTAGGCAGCTTGCGAAACCGATGATTCCTTCCATTGTAATACCTCCATATTTTTTGCGAATAGGACGCTGGGAGAGGGGATTGGCACGCCCTGGCTGCGTCCGTTCCAGAAGGTTAAGAAGCACTAAGCATCCTGCGGAAACGCTGTGGCACCGTCCGGGCGCGGCACCTAGTTCGCCCTTGCTGCGCAAGAAGC
>CAMUPC010000130.1 GCA_947090545.1 uncultured Eubacterium sp.
TTCCGCCAGCAGCTAAAGGTGCCGCTTGGCTTCGCCCCTGCGTGATCGAGCAGGACGCTAAGGGCTCCTAACATTTTTCCAAAGGAACCGAAAGCCAGCCCCGCTCCCCTTCCTCCGGCTGGTTATCGCAAGCTCTATATGCCGTTTTATTTGCGGAGCTTGGAAAAGCCGGCTGGGAGAGGGGATGGGCACGCACTGGGGGCGTTACCTTTTTATAAAAATTTGTATTCGTTAACTGTTTAGTCGCTTACTTCTACACCGTATAAAGCACATAGACCGGCAAGGTCTTTTGCCACGCCGTTGCCGACAGCATTGAATTTCCAGCTTTCGCCATACTGGTAGATCTCTCCGATCATCATAGAGATTACATTGGAATAATATTCTGTCATCTGGAAGCTGACACATTCATGGCGCTGGGCGTCCAGAATGCGGATATAAGCGTCTTTGACCATGCCGAAATGGAGACGTTTAGCAAATGCTTCGTTGATTGTCAGCACAAATACTATTTTTTTCACGTCTGCATGTAATTTCTGAAAATCAATTGTAATAATTTCACGGTCTGCGGCATCTCCTGTTTGAAAACGGCAGCTTCTGTCCGGGCTTTCCGTCTGCCCGTAAAAAACAAACCAGGAATCTCCGATCACTTTGCCGTCGGCGCCGAGCAGAAAAGCGGACACATCCAGATCACACTGTGCATTTAAAGTATTCCAGCCAAAGCAGGCGCTTAAACTGCCGGGCGAATGGCTTTTTTGTCCCGTCGTTCCGATGGGAAGCGGTGTTTTCTGCCCTTTTTGGACTGGCTTTGCAAACACAGGGAGCCTTCTGGCAGGCGGTGCAGATACTGGCGTAGCAGCCTGAACAGGGGTACGCACAGCAGTGGAATGTGCGGCAGTTGTGTTTTGCGGGCGTGCATGGGGTGAATAAGCGGGGGCAGACGCATGGCGTGCAGCGGGCGGCTGGTTCAAAGATGCTATATTTCGTGCACAGAGAGCGCCTTGTACGCGTGTGTTATTTATGGATAAAATAGAATTTTGATCCATGGAGCTTTTGGATTTCATAGTAATATCGATCATAATGCCTCCTAAGCTGAAAGATCGCTGCGGTATGAAAACGGATAAATTTATGATAACATACTTTCGAGGGAATGCAAATATGGTTTTCCATTTTTTATAGGGCGGCAAGTGATTTTAATTATTTATATCATCTATCGTTGCAGGTGTTTCATCATATTGTATTTTCATGCCGCTTTCTAAAAATTCTTCCCAGGTCTGGTACATTTCCTCTTGAGGATTTTCCTGTACTGCTGCGGGCATAAATTTAAGCAATGCTATCGTGGCAATGAAATAAATGATGATGATGGCAGGAAGTAATCTAAGTATTTTTTTCATTCTGGTTCCTCCTTAATCTGTTTGCTTGGCATTGTTAACCGTTATTTTGTTCATCATAGCAATGTCTCCTTTTTATCTTTTTATTTATTTTTTGCAAATAAAGCACAAAACTATAACTAATAAAATATTTAACTTTATCAGTATATTATAACGCAATTTTAAAAAGGTTACAATGTATAAAAATGTTTTTTGGAAAGGGCATCCGGTTATGGGTTTGGATTTTAAGGCGATAGGGAAAAGGATTAAGATTGCAAGGATCAGGACGAATCTCACACAGGAAACAGTTGCCGAGAAAATAGGCGTTACCCCGCAGCATGTCAGTAATATAGAAACCGGAAATTCCAGAGTCAGCCTAACAGCGCTCGTCGCCATTGCCAACCTTTTACATGTATCCGTGGATGAACTTCTGTGTGATGCAGTATTAAAATCAACCCCCATATTTACAAAAGAGGCAGCCGAACTGTTCAGTGACTGCAACGAATATGAAACCAGGGTACTGGTAGACATATTAAAAGCAGCAAAAACCTCTATGCGGAATGTAAAGATGTTTGAAGCAGATATTAAAAAGACAGACGGCTTATCTTAAATCAATCAGCGTTCCGTAGACCTATCATTCATATCGATCACAAGTAATTTTCATACATTGCAGCTCATCTCACCAGACGATACAATTTTGTCCAATTTTTTATGCATCTAATCCTTTCCTGCATCCAAACTGCCCGTCATCTCTATGGCAAACCTCGCCACAATTTATTTTCAGCCTGCAAAAACCAGCCGGGAGAGGGGATGGGCACGCACTGGAGGCGGCCTTGAAAGAAGGTTTAGAAGCCCTTAGCCTCCTGCTCGATCACGCAGGGGCGAAGCCAAGCGGCACCTTTAGCTGCTGGCGGAACGCCAGGGCGAACTAGGTGCCGCGCCCGGACGGTGCCTCAGCCTAACCGCAGGAAGCTTAGGGCTTCTTAACCTTCTGGAACGGACGCCTCCAGTGCGTGCCCATCCCCTCTCCCAGCGTCCGTACGCCCAAAAAACACCCCCCATCATCCCCACCCCGCATATCACACAACAACAGAATCAATTTTCACTCAGAATGAATTGCACCCATCCCGTTTATCCTATATAATAAATCATGCAAAAAAACAAAGGAAGGACAACACACAAAAAAATGACATTTTTTACAGTATTTTTCCAAATGCTGGCGCTCCTAATAATGATCGGCGCCGGATATTACGTCACCAAAAAAGGAATGCTAGACGCCCATACAAACAACCAGATGTCAGACCTAATCGTAAATCTTTTCAACCCACTGCTCGTATTAGCAAGCGCCGCAAATTCAGTCGGCAAAATTTCCCTAGACGCGATGAAGCTAATAGGCATAATCGCCGTAGGAATGTTTCTGGCATTTATTCTCGCCGGCATGATATTATCACCTCTGTTTGAAAAAGACAAAGAGCAAAGGAAAATCTTCCAGCTTATGTTCGTATTTTCCAACGTAGGATTTATCGGGATTCCCGTCATTTCCAGCATTTTTGGCGAGCAGTATGTCGTCTATGTCTCAGAGTTTATGCTAGTCTATACGCTTGTATTTTATACGTATGGCATTGCGCTGATGGACGGCCAGTTTTCCAAAAGCTCTCTGCGTGCGATGGCAAACCCGGGAACAGTATCCGCTCTGCTTGCAATGGCAGTCATTATTTGGGGCATCCAGCTTCCAGAGTTTCTAAAAACAGCCGTAGCATACCTTGGAAACGTCACTTCTCCGATGGCGCTTGTAGCAGTCGGATTCGCGCTGGCAGAATCTGACCTGAAAAAAATATTCTGTCAGCCCAGGCTGTACGCATTTTCTGCTGTGAAGCTGCTGGTGCTGCCGCTTGCGCTGCTTCCTCTGCTGCGCCTTGCGGTTCCAAATGCGGACTTGCTTGCCGTATGCATGGTGATGTTTGGGATGCCGGTCGGAAATATGCCGCTTATTTTGGGCAACCAGCGGGGACTGGATGTATCGTCTTGCAGTGCGGCAATTATTTTGTCAACAATACTCTGCGTACTGACCGTGCCTGTGCTGATGCTGTTTGCCGGATGATGCTTTTGACAATTCATACAATTTTCATTCCATTTTCAGGCAGGGTATGTTAAAATAGAGGATGCGAAAGCGATCAAAAAAATGGAGAAGAGTATCAGGAGGAAAAGAGATGAAGAATAAGAAAGCAGCAGCAATTTTATTAACAGCAGCAGTAGGAATGGGAGCGTTGGCTTTACCGGCGGCAGTGCCTAAGGAGGCGGGAGTGTTTACGGCTGTGACAGCATACGCGGCGGCGCCGTCAGCCTCCAAGCTTGCCAGTGCAGTAAAAAAGGCGTATGGCGACAATTACTGGCCGGATTATAAGCTGGACAAGGATGAGATCAAAAGCAAATACGGCGTGGATGCTTCCTTATATGCTTCTGCCTATGCACAGGTGCCGATGATCAGCGCGCATGTAGACCAGCTTGTGATTTTTAAAGCAAAAAATTCATCTTCCAAAAAGAAGATTTTAAGCGCGGTCAAAAAATATCAGAAGGATCTTAAGGAAGATACAATGCAGTATCCGATGAACCTTCTGAAAATACAAGGATCAAAAGTATATACAAATGGAAAATATGTGTGCTTTTTTATGCTGGGCGGAGATATCAGCAAAAATATAGAAGAAAACGGCTCAGAAGCAGAGATCATCAAGGCTTACCAGAAACTGAATCAAAAAGCGGTAAATGCCGTAAAGAATGCGTTAAAATAGAAAGCGGCAGCCGATGGGCAATAAAAATAAGAAAGAAGAAAAAACAAAAGGACAGGCGGCAGGCAGGATACGGTGCCTGTGTTTTGTCGGCATCGTGCTTCTTGCGCTGTCAGGATGCAGCCTTTTGATTCATGTGACGCCCGAGAAAACATATTCTGCTGAGGAGCGCCGTATGCTGGCGCAGCGTCCGAAGCTTACGAAAAAAAGCGTGCTGCGCGGCAAGTTCCAGCTTCAGTCTGAGACTTATCTGAGCGAGCAGTTTCCGGGACGGGCGCAGCTTGTGACGCTGCGGACGAAATGGTTACGGCTTTTGGGAGAGCGGGATGCCAGCGGCGTTTATTTCGGGAAGGACGGCTATTTGCTGGAGCGCTACCAGGAGCAGGATTTTGACTGGCAGCAGGTGAAAAAGAATATCAGGCAGACAGCGGCGTTTTTAGAGCAGTATCCCAATGCGAAGGCAATGTTTGTCCCGACCAAAAGCAGCGTGCTCTCAGGGAAGCTACCGATGTTTGCGCAGGCGGAAACAGACAGCCGTTTTTTTGAACTGGCAAACAAGCGGATACCGCAAAACCAGCAGGTTTCGGTGACGGAAGCGCTGCGCGCACATCAAGAAGAATATATTTATTACCGGACAGACCACCACTGGACGACGCTTGGAGCTTATTATGCTTATGCGGCGTGGGCAGAAGAGATGGGATTTTCACCGCTGCCGCAGCAGCAGTTTGCGGTTACTCCGGTATGCAGTACGTTTTTAGGAACGACCTATGCAAAAGTCCGCACCGGAGGGCGTGCCGATACCATTCATTTATATGAGCCAAAGGATGCGCCGCGGTATACGTTTGAATACAACCAGGGAGAGACAAAGCTGGACAGCTTTTACGACAGGTCCAAACTGGAGGGAGACGATCCTTACAGCGTATTTTTTGGCGGCAACCAGGCGATTGTGGATATCCGCAGAGAGGATGCGGAACATCAGAAAACGCTTCTGGTCATCAAGGATTCGTTTGGCAATTGCTTTGCGCCGTTTGCCGCGAACCATTATGCAAGGACGATTGTTGTCGACCTGCGTTATGTCAATCTGCCGGTCAGCAAGCTGATGCGCGTCTATCCGGCGGACGATATTTTGATACTGTATAACAGCGCGCAGTTTATGGACGATAAGGACATCAGCAAATTAAAATAAAAGAAACGATGTGCTGGCATTCCATCCTGACAGGGCTTGGAGTGCCGGAGGAAGGAAGAAACGAATGAAATACGACGTTATTATTATTGGCGCAGGGCCGGCTGGAATTTTTACAGCGATGGAACTGGTCAAAAACGGCAGTACGAAAAAAATACTGCTTGTGGAAAAAGGCAAAGCAATCAAAGACCGGAAATGCCCAAAGAGCAAGACGAAAAAATGTGTGAACTGCAAGCCGTGCAATATTACAACCGGGTTTTCCGGTGCGGGAGCGTTTTCGGACGGCAAGCTGTCTCTAAGCTATGAGGTGGGCGGAGACTTCCCGATGCTTGTCGGCGCGGATTTTGCGCAGGAGCTGATTCATTATACCGACCAGATTTATCTGGAATTTGGCGCGGATACACGCATCGAAGGCGTCAGCGAGCCGGAAAAGGTGCGTGAGATCAGAAAGCGCGCGATCCATGCGGGGCTTAAGCTGGTCGACTGCCCGATCCGCCATCTTGGAACCGAAAAGGCGCAGCATATTTATGGCGCGATTGAGCAATACCTGCTGGACAAGGGCGTAGACATGCTGTTTGGCTATAATTGTACAGACCTGATGATGGAAGAGGATGTCTGCAAGGGCGTCGTGCTTTCCAAAGAAAACAGCGCGCCAGGCAGCAGCGCCGACCAGATTCGCTACGAAGCGCCGCATGTTGTCGTCGCAGCCGGAAGGCGCGGTGCCGACTGGCTCCAGGCGCTTTGCGCAAAATATGAGATCGCCCATAAGCCGGGAACTGTCGATATCGGCGTCCGGGTAGAGGTACGCAATGAGATTATGGAAGAGGTCAACAAAGTCCTGTACGAATCTAAGCTGATCGGCTATCCAAGGCCGTTCAAAAATAAGGTGCGTACGTTCTGCCAGAATCCGGGCGGATTTGTCAGCCAGGAAAATTATGACAACGACCTGGCGGTTGTCAACGGGCATTCCTACAAAGACTTAAAATCCGACAATACGAACCTGGCAATTCTTTGTTCGCACAATTTTACCGAGCCGTTTAACCAGCCGATCGCTTATGCGCAAAAGGTCGGGGAGCTGACGAATATGCTGGGCGCCGGACAGATTATGGTGCAGCGCTACGGCGATATTCTGGACGGCAAGCGTACCTGGGCAAAAGAACTGGCGCAGTCCAACGTCCGCCCGACGCTGCCGGACGCTGTCGCGGGAGATATCACCGCCGCGATGCCGTACCGTGCGATGGTCAATATTATTAACTTTATCCAGGCGATGGACCAGGTTGTGCCGGGTTTTGCAAGTACAGAGACGCTTCTGTATTCGCCGGAGCTGAAATTCTACAGCAACAAGGTGCGGATGGATGAAAACCTCGTGACCAACGTCAAAGGGCTGTACTGCCTGGGCGATTCCAGCGGATGGACGAGAGGGCTGATGATGGCTTCTGCGATGGGCGTATTGATGGGCAGGAAGCTGTTGGAGCAGTAAAAGCCAGAAAGGAACAGAAACAGGAAAGGGCTGCCAGGAATGTCCGGCAGCTTCTTTCTATGTAAAATCTATAAAACCAGGAGGTGAAAAAACATGCAGGAACCAGAAGGAAAGAAGCTGACAATGGACGATGTGGCAAAAGCGCTTGGCGTGTCAAAGACGACCGTATCCAGAGCCGTATCGGGAAAAGGGCGGATCGGCGAAGAGACCAGGCAGCGGGTACGGGACTATATCGCGCAGCACAACTATGTGCTAAATACGCCGGAAAAGCCGCAGGAAACGAACCATACCTGCAATATCGGCGTTGTGCTGCCGCCAGAGTTTCTTTCTTCCAGCCTGCTGTTTTTTCCAAAAACGTTAAAAGGGATCAGCGAGGTCGCCGCGAAGGAAGCGTTTGACGTTCTTTTCATCCTTGCGGACGCAGGCGGCTTGTCCAATCTTGCACGCGTAATTGAATGCCGCAAAGTGGACGGGATGCTGCTGATGCAGACACTGCAAGACGACGCTCCGGCGGAACTGTTGAAAAAGAGCGGCATTCCTTTTGTTGCAGCCGGTATGTCAAACGATCCGCAGGTGTGCCAGGTAGGGCACGACCATATGGAAGCGTGCCGTGAGCTGACGAGCATCCTTTTGCTGAAAGGGCTGAAAAAAATCGCAGTTGTGGCAGGAGATATGAACCATATGACGAACCGCAACAGGATGGAAGGCTTTTACCGGGCGCATACCGAGCTTGGCATGGAGCCAGACCGATCCCTTTTATTTACCGGTATAGATTCGCAGATGCTTGCGGACCGGGCAGCCGATACGATACTGATGCGCGGCGCAGACTGTATCATCGGCGCGGACGGCGTCATTGCCGGGCAGGTGCTCAAAAAGCTGGAAGAAGAAAAGGTGCCGGTCCCACAGCAAATCCGCCTTGCCGCGTTCTGCGACAGTGAGCTGCTAAGAGCCGCAAAGCCAGGCATTACAGCAGTCCGGTTCCATATGGAAGAGCTTGGCAGGGCTGCGTGCAGAGTGCTGATGCAAAAGATCCGCGGGGAAGAGACGGCGCAGGTAACAAAACTGTCGTATGAGGTTTCGATACGCGAATCGACGAAGTGACAAAGAAGGTGGATACGGATGGTATCTTGTATCTTGTTTAAATGAAATAATTTCAAATTGGGAATATTTTCATTGACGAATTAAGTGAGTGGTGATACAATCTGATTAGAAAGTAACCGGTTAAGTAACTGGTTTTTCCGGGTTGGAAATAAAACGATGTTCAACAGCTTCTATTTATGGTATAGTTAGAAAAACGACAAGAAAGGAGTATCAAAATGGCAACAACAAAATCCTATGACGTAACGGCACTTGGAGAATTACTAATTGATTTTACAGAAAATGGAACCAGCGCACAGGGAAACCCGATTTTAGAGGCAAATCCAGGCGGCGCGCCGTGCAATGTACTGGCGATGCTCAATAAGCTTGGCAAGAAAACAGCATTTATCGGGAAGGTAGGCAATGATAATTTCGGCAGGATGCTCGCGGACGAGGTGAAAAAAAGCGGCACGGATGTAACAAATCTCGTGTTTGACGAACACGTACATACGACGCTTGCATTTGTACATACGAAGCCGGACGGCGACCGTGATTTCAGCTTTTACCGCAATCCGGGCGCTGATATGATGCTCAAAAAGGAAGAAGTGATGGAAGAGCTGATCAAAAACAGCCGGATCTTCCATTTTGGCACGCTTTCTTCTACGCATGAGGGCGTAAGGGAAGCGACCAGGTATGCGATTGACGTAGCGAAGCAAAATGGTGTGCTTGTGTCCTTTGACCCGAACCTGCGGGAGCCGCTGTGGGATTCTCTTGATGATGCAAAGCGGGAAATTGAGTACGGGCTTTCCAAATGCGATATTTTAAAGATCTCGGACAACGAAGTGGAATTTCTGACAGGGACGGCTGATTATGAGAAAGGCGCGGCGATTCTGAGGGAGAACTATCACATTCCGCTTATGTTTGTGACACTTGGCAAGGAAGGCAGCAGGGCTTACTGGAAAGATCTTGCGGTTGAAGTGCAGCCGTTTTTGCAGGAAGGCACGATCGAGATGACGGGAGCCGGAGATACGTTTGAGGCATGTGCGCTGAACTACGTTTTGGAGCATGGGCTGGAAAACCTGACAGATGAAAACCTCAAAGAGCTGCTTACGTTTGCGAATGCAGGAGCTTCGATTATTACGACAAGAAGAGGCGCGCTGCGTGTGATGCCGGAGGCAGAGGAGATCCATGCCCTGATAGCACAAAGGCAATAAGCTTTCGTTACGATGCAGCGCAGAAAGAGCAGTACAGAAAAAAGAACATAAATGAGACAGGAAAACCGAACAAACGACGATCAGGAAAGGAAGGGTGTAACAGGAAATGGCTGAGAAAAAAAGCACGTTTCAAACAAGGCTGGAAAGGCACCACGATGAATTAAGATGGCTGTATATGGAGCTGTACAACAATGACGATATGTTTTCCGAGCTGTGTTCCCAATTGTATGAATACGACAAGCAGCGCGGCGGGCAGCTGAAAAAGCGGGATGAGGAACGGGAAAAAACACCGGACTGGTATAAGAAAAACGATATTTTGGGCATGATGATGTATATTGACAATTATGCCGGCAATTTAAAGGGTGTGGAAGAAAAGCTGGATTATCTGGAGGAGTGCCAGGTCAATTATATTCATCTCATGCCGTTTCTGGATACGCCGAAAGGCCGTTCGGACGGTGGGTATGCCGTATCGGATTTCCGAAAAGTGCAGCCGCAGCTCGGGACGATGGAGGACCTTGAAAGCCTGACGCAGGCGTGCCACAGCAGGGGCATGAATGTGTGCATGGATTTTGTGATGAACCATACGTCCGAGGATCATGAGTGGGCGGTACGGGCGCGCCGCGGAGAAGGAGAATATATGAGCAGGTACTTCTTCTTCCACGATTACTCGATTCCTTCACAGTATGAAAAGACAGTGCCTCAGGTATTTCCGACGACAGCTCCGGGCAATTTCACCTGGCTACAGGAAGCAGGCCATTTTGTTATGACGACCTTTTATCCATACCAGTGGGATTTAAACTACCGCAACCCAAGAGTTTTTAATGAGATGGTTTACAACTTTTTGTTCCTTGCAAACAAGGGCATCGATGTGATGCGTATTGACGCGGTGCCTTATATATGGAAAGAGCTTGGCACCAACTGTAGGAATCTGCCGCAGGTACATACGATTGTGCGTATGATGCGCATGATCTGTGAAATCGTCTGCCCAGGCGTCCTGCTGCTTGGCGAGGTCGTGATGGAGCCGGAAAAAGTCGTGCCGTATTTTGGCACCGTTGAAAAGCCGGAATGCCATATGCTCTACAATGTGACGACGATGGCATCCACCTGGCATACCGTTGCGACAGGAGATACGCGCCTGTTAAAATTGCAGATGGATATTGTAAGCCGCCTGCCGAAGGAATATGTATTTTTAAATTACCTGCGGTGCCATGACGATATCGGCTGGGGACTGGACTACGGATTTTTAAAGCAGTTTGGCATGGGAGAGGTCAGCCACAAAAAGTATCTGAACGATTTTCTGACCGGCGCGATTCCAGAAGCGTTTGGAAGGGGCGAGCTGTACAACTCTGATCCAACTTCCGGCGACGCAAGGCTGTGCGGAACGACAGCTTCGCTGTGCGGCATCGAAAAAGCGGCTTATGAAAGAAACGAGGAAGCACTTGCCCAGGCGGTACGGCTGGATTTGATGCTTCATGCCTATATGCTGACGCAGTCAGGCATCCCGGTAATCTACAGCGGAGACGAAATTGGGCAAGAAAATGACTATACGTACCACGAGGAGCCTGACCGCTGGGGAGATTCCAGATATTTGCACCGCGGAAAATTCCGGTGGGATCTGGAGGAAAAACGCAGGGAAGAAGGAAGCGTACAGGAAAGGATATTTGACGGCATCGGCAGGCTGGAAAACATCCGCAAGAGCTATCTGGTATTTCATACAGATGCCGCGGTACATACGATTGATACGCAGGATGACGCAGTGCTTGGCATTGTAAGGGAAAATGAGGGACAGAAATTAACGGCGTTGTTTAATTTCTGTGCGAATGAAAAGACGGTGCGCCTGGAAGGTGAGGTAAAGTGTACGGATTTGATTTCCGGGAAGGCGGTAGAAGGCAGTGAAGTGCGTGTAGAAGGATATGGTGCTTGCTGGCTGCTGGAAAAATAGTGGAAGGTATGGTTTCCGCTGGGAAATAGAGAAGAGACAGACAGGGAATGATTGGGGGTCGTTTTCTGTCTGTTTTTTCGTTGTGTGGGATTAGCACGCCGGGAGAGGGGATTGGCACGCCCTGGCTGCGTCCGTTCCAGAAGGTTAAGA
>CAMUPC010000131.1 GCA_947090545.1 uncultured Eubacterium sp.
CTTCTTCCAAGGACGCAGCCAGGGCGTGCCAATCCCCTCTCCCGGCTGGTTATCGCAAATTCGGCAAGAAATAATGGCGTTTTTGGCATTTTTGCGTAGTATATTTCCGCTATTAGTTGGTTCTTGGTTTTGCGTGGCGTTGACACATACTGGATTGTGCTATGCGTTATATCATTTGTATATCGTTTGAAAAAACAGCCGGAGGAAGGGGAGCGGGGCTTTCTTCTGGTTCCGTTGGAAAAATGTTAGGAGCCCTTGGCATCCTGCCCGATTACGTAGGGGCGAAGCCAAGCGGCACCTTTAGCTGCTGGCTGCAAGCCAGGGCGAACTAGGTGTCGCGCCCGGACGGTGCCTCAGCGTTGCTGCGGGATGCTTAGGGCTCCTTACATTTTGGAAAAGGAATTGCTGAGCTTTAATTTTAATCAGCATAAAAAAACAGGAATGCGGGAAATTTTGCTGGATGGAAAGCGTATTTTTGAAAAAATGGCTATCGCAATCCCACTGGCTTTAGACGGTGGGTCAAGGTAGCCAAAAGTAGTGGTTTATGTTATACTTGCGTTATGGGAACATGGAAATCTAAAAACAGACATAAATATCTGCTGCAGTACCACATAATTTTTGTATGCAAATACAGAAAGAAACTGTTGGCGTCAAAGCAGATATCGGATGATATAAAACGGCTTTCGCATGAGATATGCCAGAAACATAACGTCATTATCAAATACATGGAAACGGATAAAGGCCATATTCATTACATGATAGAGACAGAACCTGCAATGCCTATTAGTAAAATCGTAAATTTAATAAAGAGTTACACGGCATATCACATATGGAAAAGGTATCCGAATGATTTGCGAAAACACTTTTGGAAGGAACGCACTTTCTGGACAGGCGGGTATTTTGCGTGCAGTGTTGGAAATGTTTCAGAAGAAATGCTGAGAAAATACATAGAAAACCAAGGATAGAAAGGCGGTGGCAGAAAATGTTAAAGGCATATAAATACAGAATATATCCAAACGAAGAACAGAAATTACAGATTGCAAAAACATTCGGCTGCTGCCGTTTCGTTTATAATCAGACTTTGGCATACCGCAAGGAAGCTTATGAGAATGAAAAGAAGTCCGTCAGTAAAACAGACTGTAACAACTACTGCAATAGGGAATTAAAGAAAGAATATGAATGGCTGAAGGAAGTGGATAAGTTTGCCCTTACAAATGCGATTTATAACATGGATTCTGCATACCAGAAATTTTTCAGGGAACATGCAGGATATCCGAAATTCAAAAGCAAACATGGCAGCCATAAGTCTTATACTACAAATTTTACAAATGGGAATGTTGCAGTTGGTTTTGAGAGTGGAAAAATAAAACTGCCAAAGCTAAAAGAAGTAAAAGTAAAACTGCATCGTGAGTTTACTGGCAGGATAAAATCTGCGACAGTATCACAGGTGCCAAGCGGAAAATATTATGTGTCAATACTTGTGGAAACAGAACATGAAGAACTGCCACACACAGAGCTGGGGACAGGGCTTGATTTAGGCATTAAGGATTTCTGTACCACATCAGATGGAAAGAAGTATAAAAACCCCAAAACGATAAAGAGATATGAGAAAAAACTTACAAAATTACAAAGACAGCTGGCACACAAAGAGAAAGGGAGCAGTAACTATTACAAACAGAAAAGGAAAATAGCACAGTGCCATGAGAAAATTACAAATATCAGAAAAGATTATCTGCATAAAGTTTCACATAAGATTATCAGCGAAAACCAAGTGATAGTCTCAGAAAACTTACAGATAAAAAATATGGTAAAGAACCATCATTTGGCAAAATCAATAGCAGATGTGTCGTGGCACGAATTAACAAGGCAGTTGGAATATAAGGCGGAGTGGAATGGGAGGAAGTACATCAAAATAGATACATTCTATGCAAGCAGCCAGATATGCTCTGATTGTGGGTATAAAAACATAGCAACAAAAGATTTATCAGTAAGGGAATGGGCCTGTCCAGTTTGTGGGGCAAAACATGACAGGGATATCAATGCTGCAAGGAATATTTTAGCAGAAGGATTACGGCAAACAGCATAAGATAATAAAATACAAATAGGGACGGTTCAGCCCGAATTAACGCCTGTGGAGATAGTAGGCTGCGAGGTCGATGAAGCAGGAAGCCCATTGGCTTTAGACAATGGGTAGTTCACGTAACGGTATAAGAATTTTGTAATTTCCTAAAGAAATAAAAATATTTTAGGTTTTTCTAAAAAACCAGTTGCTTTTCTGTGAATAATTGAGTATGATAAGCTCAATCAACAATTTTTCACAAAGGGAAAGAGAGGTATTTTTGTATGGGACAGAAAACGAAAATGATTGTGGACAAGGATTTCAAGCTTGCTGATATCGACGAGCGGATTTACGGTTCTTTTATTGAGCATTTGGGCAGGGCTGTATATACGGGCATTTACCAGCCGGGGCATCCGAGCGCGGATGAAGAGGGATTCCGCCAGGATGTGATTGACCTTGTAAAAGAGCTGAATGTGCCGATTATCCGTTATCCGGGCGGCAATTTTGTGTCGAATTTTTTCTGGGAGGACAGTGTCGGCCCGAAGGAGAAGCGCAAAAAGAGGCTGGATCTTGCCTGGCGGACGTTTGAAAGCAATGAAGTCGGGCTGGGGGAGTTTGCAAACTGGTGCAAAAAGGTCAATTCTGAAATGATGATGGCTGTCAACCTTGGTACGAGAGGAACCGCAGACGCGTTAAATCTGCTGGAATACTGCAACCTGGACACGCCTACGTATTATGCGGACCTGCGTCGGTCGCACGGTGTGGACAAGCCGTACGGCATTAAGACCTGGTGCCTTGGCAATGAAATGGACGGGCCTTGGCAGGTGGGGCATAAGACGGCGACCGAATATGGCCACCTTGCAGCCGAAACCGCAAAAGCGATGAAGATTATGGACGACTCCCTGGAATTTGTCGTCTGCGGAAGCTCGAATATCGAGATGCCGACCTTCCCGCAGTGGGAGGCGTCCACGCTGGAAGAGGCATATGAATATGTAGACTATATTTCCCTGCACCAGTATTATGGAAACCGTAAAAACGATACGGCAGATTTTTTTGCAAAGACACAGGATCTGGAAAATTTCCTGCACAGTGTCATAGCTACCTGTGATTTTGTCAAAGCGAAAAAGCGCAGCAGCAAAGAGATCTGCTTAAGCTTTGATGAGTGGAACGTATGGTATCATACAACGGACGCAGACAACGATGAGATGGCGAAAAAGCCGTGGCAGACAGCGCCGCATCTGCTGGAGGATATTTACAACTTTGAGGATGCGATTTTAAACGGGCTGATTTTAATTACGTTTTTAAAACATGCAGACCGGATTAAAATAGCGTGCCTTGCGCAGCTTGTCAATGTCATTGCGCCGATTATGACACAGACAGACGGGCAGGCTTGGCGCCAGACGATTTTCTATCCGTTTTTACATGCTTCCAAGTACGGGCGCGGCGTGTCGCTGACTCCGGTAGTGTCTACCGGGACGCATGATACGGCTCAGCACAGCCATGTGACCGATATTGAGTCGGTTGCTGTATATAATGAAGAAAAGGGCGAGGTTACGATCTTTGCCGTAAACCGCAATACGGAGTCTGATCTTGCATTTGAAGCGGATATCCGCGGCTTTGAAGGGTACAAGGTGAAGGAATATATTGTGATGGAAAGCGATGATATGAAGCTTGCAAACTCTGCCGCAGGTAGCCCGGTTGTACCAAAGACAAGGACGGATTATACGATGGAACATGGTATTTTTAACACAGTGATGAAAAAATGCTCTTGGAATGTAATTGTTTTTTCTAAATAACGGCATGGGTACATTTGGCTCCTTCCGATAAAAAATTTGCATTTTGCACACAGATCCTGTAAACTATAGGTCAGGATATTTTGTGTAATATCGGAAGGAGCAATTTACTATGAAAAAATCTATGAATCAATCTACGCTGAACCTGATCCTGAACGGGATTTCGATTCTAACCCTGCTTTTTATGGGAGTGGCGCTGTTTGCCAACAGCCATATCCGCGGGCTTTTGAATACGGCGAATCAGGAGAGGTTTGACCTGACGTATAATGCGAACCGTTTTATGAATGGTTCCGCATATCTGACAAACGAAGTGCGCGCGTTTGCGGCAACTGGAGAACAGGAGCATTATGACAACTACTGGCTTGAAGTCAATGAGTTAAAAAACCGTGATATCGGCGTTGCGGCATTACAGGAAATCGGCATTACAGACGAAGAGCAGCAAATGATCGACGATATGTTTGCCCTGTCCAATCAGCTTGTGCCATTGGAAGAAGAAGCGATGAACAAAGTAACGGCAGGGGACAAGGAGAGTGCGGTTGCCTATGTCTATGGGCAGGATTACAGTAGCGCGATTGAAAAGATCAACGCGTTAAAGGAACAGTTTTTAGATGCTTTGGATACAAGGACAAAGGCACGCCTGGACGATCTGAACTACCAGTCTGCGTTTATCAGGCAGTGTATGAGCGCTGCGTTAATTCTGATTGCCGTGTTGCAGATGTTCAGTATGCTTGTGACGAACAGGCGGGTGCTGCGGCCGATCGTTGTTGTCCGTGACCAGATGAAAGAGATTGCAGACGGCAACCTCTCGGCTGAGTTTACACTGGAGCCAAGTACTTCTGAGATCGGGATGCTCGCGGCTTCGATTCACGAGACAAAACGCGAGCTGAAAAAATATATCCAGGATATCGACCATAAATTAGCACAGATGGCGGAAGGCTCTATGGACTTGACGATCGGTGACGACTACCGTGGTGAATTTCTGCCGATCCAGACGGCGATGCGCCAGATTGTAGATTCTTTGAATCATGCGCTGTCGCAGATCCGTACGACCGCCGAACACGTATCAAAAGAATCCGAGCATATGGCGGCTGGGGCAGAAAGCCTGTCTAACGGGACTGTCCGCCAGGCTTCCGCCGTACAGCAGCTTTCCGCCAGCATCCAGGAAATATCCGGGCAGGTAGGCCGCACCTCCGCGGACGCCGATCACGCAAAGCAATCCTCTGCGGACGCCGCACATCAGCTTTTGACGTGCAGCCAGAAGATGGAATCGCTGTCGAGCGCGATGAATGATATTTCCAAAGCCTCCAACCAGATTGGCGGCATTATCAAGACGATTGAGGATATTTCTTTCCAGACAAACATCCTTGCCTTAAATGCAGCCGTGGAAGCGGCACGCGCCGGAGAAGCCGGAAAAGGTTTTGCCATCGTTGCGGATGAAGTGCAGGATCTTGCGAATAAGAGCTCTGTTTCCGCGCAGGATATCGCGGAACTGATCGAAAACTCGATGAAGCTCGTACAGTATGGTTCCTCGCTGACCGCGGAGACGACAGAAGCAATTACCGCAGTTGTCGCAAGCGCCCAGCAGTCAACGGAGCTGGTAGACAGGATTGCAGAGTCTGCACAGTACCAGGCGCAGTCGTTAAGGCAGTTGACGCAGGGGATGGAACAGATCTCAGAGGTTGTGCAGTCCAATGCTTCGACCGCGCAGGAATCGGCGCAGTCGGCGAAGGAACTGAACCGGCAGGCTGAGGAGATGAAGGTTTCGGTACATAGGTTCAGGCTGCGGAGATAGTGGGAAAAATCTCTCACGAATCCAAATACAACCCCGCCTGTACCTTCCACATTCCCGCATATTTTCCGCCCGCCGCAAGCAGCTTTTCATGCGTCCCCGCTTCAATAATCCGTCCCTGCTCCATCATATAGATACAGTCCGCATCCCGCGTCGTCGACAGCCTGTGCGAGATAAATACGACCGTTTGATCCTGTGCGATCTCATTTAACTCCTGGTTCAGCTCATACTCGGCAAGCGGGTCAAGGGCGCTGCTTGGCTCGTCCATAATAATCAGGTTCTGCCGGCGGTAGAGCGTGCGTGCAATCGCGACCTTCTGCATCTCGCCGCCGGACAGGTTGACGCCGTCTTTTTCAAACTCGGTCGTCAGCGGTGTTTCGATCTGATAACGCAGGCGGTGGTCTTGCAGGGTAAAGTGCGCGTCAAACAGCGCTTTTTCCACATCGTAGCTTTCCTGCTTCGTATGCCTGCTGATATCCAGCAGCACATTTTCCTTAAGCGATGCGGCGTAGATTTTAAAATCCTGAAATACCGAACCGATGGAATGGCGGTAGCTTTCTACTGCAAAATCCCGGATATCTGTCCCGTTGCAGCAGATGCTTCCACTGTCCGGGTCGTACAGGCGCAGCAGCAGCTTGACCAGCGTTGTTTTTCCGGAACCGTTGTAGCCTACGAGCGCGATTTTTTGTTTGGCGCCGATATGCAGGCTGATATCATGAAGCACCGGCTTTCCCGGCTGGTAGGAAAACGTGACATGCCGCAGGTCAAATGCCGCAGGATGACTGCTGGCGGGCAGGTTCTTTTTAGAAATAACCGAAGGCGCCATGTCTGTGAGGCTTTGAATCCGTTTGACGTAGGCTGCGTTTTCGGCTGCTTTTTTCCAGCCTGCAATCATGGCTTTGGTACTTTCTGATACATAGCTGGATGCCTTTAAGCTGCTTAGCATGGCGGCGTAAGTCAGCGTATGCAGCACTAACACTTGGTACAGCAGCAGCGACCAGGAAAGCACCTGTTCCAGATAGACGGTGCCGGCTGCTTCGCGGATACTGCCGTACACAAACAGTTTTTTTCCATAGGTACGGTGGATACGCCGGATTTCTTTTTGTGACTCGTTAAAATCCTGGCTGCATTTTTCCTGCATTCCCGGATACAGGCGCAGGTCTTTGGCATAGTCGGACAGGTAAAAGACCCGGTTTTGGTATTCTCGTTTTTGCTCATAAGGCAGTCGTTCCATCCGGGAAGCAATTTGCAGCCGGTTTTCCCGCCCGGCAATCCAAAGCGACAGGAAAAGGTTTCCTGCTGTGACAAGCAAAATCAGAGGATTCATCGCAAGGCAGAAACCAAGCGAAAGCACAAACGTCGTAATCCCGGAGCAATAAATCTCTAAAGTCTCCAGATAACGGTCGATGCAGGAATCGGATTCTTCCGCCGCAAGAATAAACTTCTGGTAAAACTCCGTATCATCATAGCAGGCAAGATCCAGGTTTTTTGTCCGCTCATAAATATGCATCCGAAACGCCTGGTGCAGAACCGGCGTCATCCTGGGCAGCGCAGACTGCTTATAATAGGCAAACGACACGGTCGATACGAACACGGCAGCCATAAAAAGAACCATACACCAGAAAAACTGCTTCCACGGCCCGCCGCGCTCTGCGATTCCGAGTGTATAATTGATCATCCAGATAAATTCAAAAAAGATCGACACCTGTAGCTTCACGCTTTCAAAAATATGAAACGCCATCCCGCGTGGCGCGGCATGAAAGCACAGCGTTGTTAAAAACCACTGCTCTTTGAGTATTTCTTTTGCCGTCAGCTTCTGTTTTTCGCCGTCTTTGCTGTTTTCTGTTTGCTTGTGCATCCCAAATTCCCCTTCTTTCTTTGCGTCATGCCGGCTTTTGCTACGCCAGGTAATTTTTCGCCTGTGTATGGTATAGCTCGGCATAGGTTCCGTTTTGTGCCATAAGCTGTTTGTGGCTGCCGCGCTCTATGATCCTGCCGTTTTCCAGGAAAAATACGACGTCCGCGTTTTGTACGGAGGACAGGCGGTGCGAGATAAAAAACAGCATCCGCTGTTCGCTGTAGCGCAGGATATTTGCAAACAGGCTGTATTCCGCGATCGGGTCCAAAGCGCTGCTTGGCTCGTCAAATACGGCGATCGGGCAGTCTTTTGCAAACGCGCGCGCTGCGAGGATCTTCTGGCTCTGCCCGCCGGAGAGCACCATTCCTTCCCTGGAAAATTCTTTCGTTAACATCGTCTGTTCCTGCTGTGCAAAGGAGCGGACTTCTGTGTCGATGCCGGCAAGCTCCAATGCGTTCCATACAGTCTCGGCGTCCTGTTTGGGTGTCCCGTGCACACCCATCAGAATGTTTTCGGCTACCGTATCCGCAAAAATTTTTCCATCCTGGAAGGCGGCGGTAAACAAGTTCCGGTAAGCGCGCAGGTTGTACTCGCGGATGTCGGTGCCGTTGACCAAAATCACGCCCTCATCCGGGTCGTACAGGCGCAGCAGCAGTTTGACCAGCGTCGTCTTTCCAGAACCGTTAAATCCGACCAGCGCGGCATGTTCTCCCGCCTTTACTTCCAGACAGACATCCTTTAGCACCGGGCTGCCCTTCTGGTAGCTAAACGATACATGCGAAAAGACAATGGACTCGATGGGAAGCTGCGGCAGCTTTCCGTCTGCATCCTCCGGTATTTTCGGCTCATAATTTAAAAATCCTTCGATCTGTTCGATAAAAAAGCTGTTCTTGATATTTTCGACCGCAGCCTGCGCACTGAACAGAAAATCCCATGTATTGGTACACATAAAATTCTGGAAAACAGCAAGCTCCGCAAATACGAGCGACCCGGTCACAAGCGTATGGTATCCGGCATACAAAAACGACCCGTTAAACAGCAGCGTAAACGTAAAATACTGAAAGCAGAAAAATAAAAGCATATTCAAAGGAGCATAGCGCCGGACTGCTTTTTGCTCCGCCTTTACGGATGCGTCATATTTTTGCCCCAGCAGGGAAAAGACACTGCTTAAGCGGATCTCCTTGGCATAATCGGCAAGATGGATCGTACGGTTGACATAATCCGCAATCCGTTTAAATACAATCGTTTCCCGCTCCAGGAGAAACAATCGCCCGCTCAGCATCCCGTTAAATACAAAATTCCCAAGGATCGGCAGAATCATAAACAGCAGCGCCAGGCGGTCCATCCGCCAGATCATGTAAAATCCAACCAGCGCCGCGCTAAAGGACACCACCATATCAAAAATATCGTGCAGCATCTTCGGCACCCGCGTCTTTGCCTCCCGGACAGCCATCATATACTGGTTGTAAAACTCACTGTCCTCAAAACAGGTTAAGTCAGCACGGCACGCCTTTTCATACAGCAGGCGGTTCATGCCCTCCAAGAAACGCACATCCGATACCGGGCGCGCAATGTTTGTATAGTATTGCAGATAAATATGCGTTGCCATACGAGGCAGAAAGCCTGCCCAGAGCAGAACCAGCATGTTGGAAAACGCGATCTTTCTTTCCGCCATGCTTAACAGGATCTGCGTAAAAATCGCCCCGTAAAACAGATATTCATAGACGGAGCAGAACCGCTCGAAAAACTCCAGTAAGATCCGTTTTTTGTCAATCTGCCAGACGAGCTTTAGAACAGATCCATGGGCGTGTACAATCTGTGCAAAAGGATGGTCAGTATTCATTTTGGGCTCCTTTCTAATGTTAGGTAAAGTATGCCCAAGGAACTGCAAAAACCTGCAATCCTCAGGCGTACTTTGGGAAAGCAAAAGAATCATAACACAAAATAGGGCTCAGTGGGGGAAAAGTCCGCGAATTTGGGGATTTTGTCCTTAAATTTTACCTGTATCGTTCCATTGCGTTCTTTGCAAAAATATGCTATGCTTTTTAGAAGGAAACTGCTTATATTGAGAAAGGACACTGCACCATGCTGCAAATAGCCATCTGTGACGACGAACCGCTGTCACTGACAAACATCGAATCCGAGACAAGGAGCTGTCTGGAAAAACAGCATATTTTTCCGATGATTTCTGCATTTACAAGCGGGACGCATTTACTGTATGCGCTGGAGGACGGCGCTTTTTTTGACCTGCTGTTATTGGACATCGAGATGCCGGGAATCTCCGGGATGGAGCTGGCACGCCAGATTCACCAAAAGCTGCCGCAGTCTCTGATTATTTTTGTAACCGCGTATTTTAAATATGCCGTAGATGCTTACGAGCTGAATATTTTCCGCTATATTCCCAAAAACCAGTTGTCCGAGCGCCTGATGCACGCAGTGACGGACGCGGCGGCAATACTGGAGACGCAGGATACACAGTCTTATGTCATCAGCAGCCAGAGCCGGATGGAGCGCATTCCGTTAAAACAGATCCTGTACGTGGTGCGGGAAGGAAAAAACGGCGTCTTTTATCTAAGCAGCAAACAGGAGCCGGTCCGTCTGCGCAAATCGCTCACTGAAATCCACGCGGAGCTTCCGGCGGATGAATTTGTCTTTATTGACCGGGGATGCATCGTGAACCTGCGCCATGTATCCGGCATTGTGCAGTCAGACTGCATACTGACCGATTCTACCAGGCTCTTAGTCGCACAAAGCAGGCTTGCAGAACTAAAGCACAGGCTCAATTTATTCTGGTGCAGCAAAATATAAAAAGCTTTCACACATCTTGGAGAACGATAGGACCATGAAAAAACTGTTAAACGGGGCGCTGCGCAGCAAGATCCGTTTCCTGGAGCTGAAAAACGAACTGCTGGAGGAAAACCACCGCCGCCTGAATGAAGTGTACAAGGAAAATGCCAGATTGTACCATGATATGAACCATCACCTGCAAATGATCTCCTGGCTGGCGCAAAAAGCAGGCAATACCGAGATCGCAGAGTATGCCGCATCGATCAGCGAACCGATCCGGCAGCTACCTGATATGATCTGGAGCGGGTTTGATATTGTGGACGCGATTATTAATCATTCGCTTGCGCTTGCTAAGGCAAAAGGGATCAGGATGGATGTCAATGTTGAATTTCCAAATCCATGTACAGTTGCTGCGGATGATCTTTGTGTGATTCTGTTTAATCTGCTTGATAATGCGCTGGAGAATACAAAAGTGGGAGGTATGTCTGCGGCTGTGGCGCCGGTTGTTTCGGTTTCGATTCGCAGGATTGAGAGGTTTTTGATGATAAAAGTGCAAAATCCGTGTGAGGAAGCTAAAAAAAATGGGATTGGGAGGTTTTTTACTACGAAAGCGAATCCTTGGCAGCATGGGATTGGGTTGCAGAATGTGCGTGAGACGGCGGAAAAATATGGGGGTAATGTGGAGGCTTCTTTGCGGGATGGGGTGTTTACGGTGGCTGTGTTGGTGTTTTTAAATGGTGCATAGTGATATATTGCGGAGGGGGACGCTGGGTGAGGGGATTGGCACGTCCTGGCGGCGTCCGTTCCAGAAGGTTAAGAAGCCCTAAGCATCCTGCGTGACGCTGTGGCACCGTCCGGGCGCGGCACCTAGTTCGCCCTGGCTTACAGCCA
>CAMUPC010000132.1 GCA_947090545.1 uncultured Eubacterium sp.
CTTCGCCCCTGCTTTTGTCGAGCAGGATGCTAAGTGCTTCTAAACCTTCTTCCAAAGGCGCAGCCAGGGCGTGCCAATCCCCTCTCCCGGCTGGTTATTGCATGTTCGGCAAAAGGAATAGCGCATAATTTATAGTAAGTTCGGCAAAAGGAATAGCGCAAGTAATCGCATGTTCTGGCAAAAATCTTTCTTTGAATCATTGGCTAGGTTAACTGTGTAGGTTTTTATGTTTGACTGAATGAAGTCACTGTCTGTATGACATTATTGATGTAGAGCTTGCGATAACCAGCCGGAGGAAGGAAGCCCCGCGCCCCTCCCTCCCGCGTCCCTTTTCAAAAGATATCACCTGCCATTTTGCGGCACAGACGGAACATTTCACAGCAAAAAGGTGTTGTTTTATCTGCTAAGAGCCGAAAAAATAACGTATAGAGTTGTTATGCAGGTCAAAAATAAATAATAAAGAAATAAGGTGAGAGTGTGATTCGCATTGCAGTCTGCGATGATGAAAAAGAGATGTCCGATAAGCTCAGTGCCCTGGCGTCTGGTTTTTTCCGCGAAAAAAATATGGAGACTGTGCTGGTGCGGTTTTCGTGTGGGGAGGATTTGCTGCGGTATGATGCGCCGGTGGATATTCTGTTTTTGGATATCCAGATGAAGGGGATGGACGGCATGGAAACAGCGAGGAAGCTGCGCAAACGTGGGTTTAAGGGATTTTTGGTCTTTATTACGGTTTTGAAGGAAATGGTATTTGCGTCGTTTGAGGTACAGGCGTATGATTATCTTGTAAAGCCTGTGAAGGAGCGCCAGTTTAAAAAAACGATGGAACGGCTGTTTGCGTCGATGCAGAATGCCCGTGAAGCAAATTTGCTCGTTCAAAAAGGCTACGAAAGCCGGATTCTTTCTCAGGATGAAATTGTTTTTTGTGAAATTATTGACCGGAAGGTCTATTTGCATTTGGTTTCCCTGGAGGTTATTGATTATTATGAGCGGATTGACCGTCTGGAGAAAAAACTGGACGGCAGGTTTTTTCGGTGCCACAGAAGCTATCTGATTAACCTCAAATATTTAAAAAGCTACAAAAACGGGACTGCCTATATGGAGGGCGGCAAGGAAATCCCGGTTTCCCGGCTGCGGAGCAAGGAGTTTTCCGGCGTGATTTTGCAGTATATGAAAAATATATGATTTGGCGGCGTACAGGAGGACAGCGAATGGCTGAATATATTGATTTTTATAGTATTTATATCATGGGAAGCATTCAGGTGCTGCTCGGGTTTTATTTTTTTGCCAGGCTGCTGCATAAGAAGGTACGGTGGATTTATTTTGCCTTGTTTGCCTTGTGCGGAGTTCAGATGCTGCAAGTGGTTCGGTATGATTCCACCGCGGAATCTGGCGCTTTTGCCCTGCTGCTTGTGGCAGGCGGAATGCTGCTGCTTCGTGCCGACTGGAAATCTGCGGCATTGTACGCGGCGCTTGTCGTTGAGGTGATGCAGCTTTGCTATGGGATTGTAAGTGTCATGCTGAGTATTTTTTATCCGTTGGCGTCTGGCTTTGACCAAAATATGGTCGGCATTGTGTTTATGCTGTCAGGGGACGTTTTGTCGCTGCTGCTGTCCTGGATATGCTGCCATCTGGTATGGAGGTATTTTTCCTATTTTGAAACGATTAAAAAGCAGTATGTCGTGTTTGTTTTGATACCGATCCTGATGATTTTTATTATGGATGAATATATCCATTCGTTTGTCTATGGATTTGTCGTAACAGACAGTACTGGGGTTACGGTGTACGCAAACCATTATAAGATGCTTGTGATACAGCTTCTTGCCGTTGCGAGCCTGTTTTGTATCCTGTTTTTTTATAAAAAGCTGTTGCAGAATTTCCAGCTTACTACGGAGCTTACGCTGCTGGAGCAGGAAGAGCATTCGCTTTGCCAGTATGTTGAGGAAGCAAGGGCGCATTATGAAAAAACAAAGGCGTTCCGCCATGATATCAAAAACCATATGGCTGTGTTAAGGGAGCTGCTGCAAAGTGGGAAGCTGGAACAGGCGTTAGATTATATCGGGGATATGGATGAGCTTGCCGGGGAGCTGTCGTTTCCGTGCAGTACCAATAATCCGGTCGTGGACCTTTTGGTTGGAAAGAAGCTTGGAATTGCAAAGAGCATGGGGATTGATGTGTGCTGCTCGCTTGTTCTGCCGTACCCGTGCGGGCTGCGTGATATGGATGTGTGCGTGATTTTGTCGAATGCGCTGGACAATGCGGTCCACGCATGTAGACAGATGGAGCAGGGGGCGGAGAAATATATCAGTATTACAGGGCGTATGCAGGGGGATTTCCTTTTTATGGAGGTTGAGAACAGTTTTAGGGGAAACGGGGTGTTAAAGCAGGGGACAGGGCTTTCTAATGTGAAGGCGGTGGCGGAGAAATACCATGGGGCGGTGAGTATGAAGGTGCAGGGGAATGTGTTTGTATTGAATGTGCTGCTGATTATTCCTCAGGATGGATAAGCGATGTTCTTCTTATTTGCGACAAACCCTGTTTCGTCCTGATCAATCGTAATGACAAAAGGAAATTTATTATATGCTGCGCACAGATAAAAATCAGCTTCAGGGAAGATGCTTTGTCTGGATGGATCAAAGAAATGTTCGCCTCCATTCCTTTTTAAACGGTTGATTTTCTGTTCCATGTCTGAAAATTCCCTGCCTTCTAAGATACTTTTGATATACTCCGCACACAGCTCATCTTCCGGCGCTTGCCTTATACCGCCGTTGCCCATACATACAAGGGAAACCGTCTGTGGCTGCCTGGAAATAATGTATTCGGCTACTGCCTTTGCATTGACCAGGCTTCCTGTGATGATTTCACCCGCATGGACGGCATTGACAATCCCCTGGGTTCCTGCGCTGGTAGTATGTATGGCCGTCTTTCCAGCCACGTCCTCCTTTAAAATGGATGATGGTGAATTGCCATAGTCAAATCCGTCACATTTTTTGCCATACCGCTCGCCGATAAGGACACTATTTTGAATATGGCGCTTGAGAGAAAATGCTTCTTCTATCGTTCCCACAGGGCGTATCTGCTTTATGCCCATATCATACAAATAGCATTCCAGTGAAAATGCCCTGAAAACATCAATAATGACAGTGAATCCCTGCGCCTGTTTTGCTCCTTCGATTAGATGTAAAATATTTATGTCATACATATACGTTGATTCCTTTCGCAAATTTATTGTAAGATTTCCTTTTCGCTGATATCAGCAGATGCCAGTGATGTGTTATTTGTATGCACCTCGTTTCCGCTTATATTATATGAAAATTCTTGCTGGAAAACAACCTATTTCGCATTTTTTGATTATGATATGGCTGGAATTTTCCTTTGCAGATTTAGTCAAGTGTTGGGTTTTTGCGCGGATAAGGACGCTGGGAGAGGGGATTGGCACGTCCGGGCGGCGTCCGTTCCAGAAGGTTAAGAAGCCCTAAGCATCCTGCGAGACGCTGTGGCACCGTCCGGGCGCGGCACCTAGTTCGCCCTGGCGTTCCGCCAGCAGCTAAAGGTGCCGCTTGGCTTCGCCCCTGCTGTATCGAGCAGGATGCTAAGGGCTTCTAAACCTTCTTCCAAAGCCGCCGCCCGGACGTGCCAATCCCCTCTCCCGGCTGGTTTTCGCAAATTCAACAAAAAAGGTGCATCGTATCGCAGGGTTAATCCTGTCAGTTTGTCGCTTTTTCAGCTATAGATTAATCAACCAGTACAGTACAACACACGCTCATGCCCATTTCTGACTGAATGGAGTATTTGCCGTCTATATGCTAATTTATTTAGAGCTTGAGAAAAACAGCCGGAGGGAGGGGAGCGGGGCTTCCTTCCTGTGACTTTGGAAAAATGTTAGGAGCCCTTGGTATCCTGCTCGATAACACAGGGGCGAAGCCAAGCGGCACCTTTAGCTGCTGGCGGAACGCCAGGGCGAATTGGGACAGCGTTGCGGGATGAACGGTGAATACAGTGCCTGATTTTTGTGCCAGCGCAAGGCGGAGGAAGGAAGCGATGTGGTTCCATCGCTGACTGACGACAACGCGGCGATGGTACAAAAGGCAGGTGCTGTATTTACCGTTCATCCCGCAATGCTGTGCCAAGTGCTGCGCCCGGACGGTGCCACAGTGTATATGCAGGATGCCTAGGGCTCCTTACATTTTGGAAACGGAACAGGAAGGAAGCCCCGCTCCCCTCCCTCCAGCGTCCCACCAGCCAAAAGCCCCAAAATCCCACTCCCATTACAATTCTCACCTGATTCACAAAAAATATACATCCGCGCACACAAAAAAGAGGCTGCATCCGTACAGCCCCCTTTTTTTCCGTCTATTCTATATGTAGCATATGTTGCAAAAACTATTCTTCAATTAATGTAAACTGCCCCACAAGCTCATCCAACGTCGCCGCCTGTGCAGACAATTCCTGGCTCGTAGCTGATGACTCCTCGGCTGTTGCAGAATTGTTCTGTACGACCTCTGAGATCTGGCTGATGCCCTGTTCCGCCTGGCGCATTGTCTCTGCCTGTGTGATAACCATAACGCTCAAATTCTTGGAAGACTCTGCAATCTTCTTGATGCCGCTGACTACATTGTCAATGGAGCCGGACGCACGGTCTACCGCACGGCTGCCTTCTGCAATCTCCTTCATCGAGCTTTCGATCAGTTCTCTTGTATCAACGGCTGCCTTGGCACTTTGCTCTGCAAGCTGGCGGATCTCCTCAGCTACGACGGAGAATCCCCGTCCGGCTTCTCCGGCACGTGCTGCTTCGATGGAAGCATTTAAGGAAAGCAGGTTGGTCTGGGATGCGATCGATTCGATTTCTGAAATAATATTTCCGATCTTTGCGGAAGATTCGCTGATCTTCTCCATCGCTGTCACCATTGTGTGCATCTCTTCCCGGCTGCGGTCTGCCTCGTCCGCATAGTTCTGCGCCTGTGTATAGGATTCTTCCGCGCTCTGTGCGTTCTTTTCCATCGTTTCTGTAATATCGATAATCGTAGCCTGTAACTCTTCTACTGCGCCTGCCTGTTCGGTTGCGCCTTCTGCAAGGCTCTGTGCCGCGTCTGCAAGATTCATGGAACCGCTGGATACCTGGCTGGAGGCTTCTCCGATCGAACGAAGCGTCTTTGTCATCTGGTCTCTTAAGCCGCGCATAGAAAGTACGACCTGCTGGAAGTCGTTTCCGTATTTTTCCTTTTCCTTGGACTCTACGGCATAGTTTCCGTGTTCCATCTCACTGAGCACTTCGCCGATATCATGGATAATCAGGTTGAGCATACTTGCCATTTCTGTAGCGTCCGTAATCATATCCGCAACCTCGTCCTGGGAAGCAGCCTGCGGGAATGGGGATGACAAATCACCGGAAGCAAACAGCTTAAAGCGTGTTCCAAGCTCCTTTAACGGGCCTGCGATTCCATCTGCAATCCGCTTTCCGATCCGCTGGGATACTACAATCGATGCAAGAATTACCACAATTATCACAACGATCAAAATAATGCTCAAAATGGTCAGTGTCGTAGACAGCTTTTCTCCTTCCGTTACCTTCACTTCCAGGAGGCTGCTTAAGTCCTCATAGATCACCTTATACACCGGCGCAAGCTCGTTGATTGCCATCTCCTGTGCCTGTTCGCACAGCGCTCTGTCTGTCGTAGCGCCGGTTTCCATGATTTTTGTATCAATTGCCCAGTAGTTGTCAAGCTCTGCGGTAATTTTATCATAGGTTTCTCTTCCTGC
The DNA here is from genome assembly GCA_947090545.1 of uncultured Eubacterium sp. GTDB lineage: Bacteria > Bacillota > Clostridia > Lachnospirales > Lachnospiraceae > Eubacterium_J. The sequence continues at coordinate 5,758 of CAMUPC010000132.1, forward strand.
TTCCGATACGATCGTATTCTCGACTTTGGCAAAATTTTCTTCAAAATTTGCCTTTGCCTGCTTATGCTGTTCCTGGACAGTCTTGATCGCATCCGCATCGTCATAGCCGATCGTCGCCCGCAGGGAAGAACGGACGTCTGCAAACTCGAACATGGCTTTGCCAATGTCTCCCTGTGCAAACCCAAAGTTTACCAGCGCGTAATTGTACCTGGTTGCCACTACAATCAGCGCAATCAGCCCGATCACTGCCGATACTGCCGTGATCAATGATACCATTAGAAAAGATTTTGTAAGCTTTTTCTCGATCTTTTCATCCTTAAACATAAATCCCTCTCCTCCTCATTCGATTCCATTCATTTCTTTTTTGCATCACACAAAATAATCCACGAACATACAAATATAAAATCCAGACGCACCGGCTTATGCATTTTGGATTTCCAATCTGCAAACTTGGAGTAAGATTGTGAAACGCAGTATTTTATTTTCTGTTTCCGGTCTGTCAGCATAGATAGGAACTCTGCTCACACAGAACTGCTTACCATTTCATTATATCCTTTTCTTGTCCGGTTCACAATAGTCTTTTTCATTTTTTTTACTTTTTTCTGAATCTTTTGTTAACCTTACGCCCTGCGAATTTTCTCTTTCGGCAGCCAGCGCCCAAGCACCCTGGACACATCCTGCATTTCAATCGGCTTGGATGCAAAATCATTCATGCCCGCGGCAAGGTATTCCTCCTGCACGCCCTGTACCGCGTCTGCGGAAAGCGCAATAATCGGAAGCTTCTGATAATACTCCCCGGACATGCCGCGGATCTTTCTTGCCGCCTCCACGCCGTCCATCACAGGCATAAAATGATCCATAAATACGAGGTCATAACGCTCCTTTTGCACCATATCGACCGCCTGCTGCCCGTCCGATGCGAGGTCAATGTGCATCTCAAAAGGCTCCAGCAAAGCCTTTGCCACCTCCTGGTTGATCTCATTATCGTCGACTAACAGGATCTTTGCTTCCGGCGCGGTAAAGCTAAATACCTCCTCCAGCTCTTCTTCCTGTTCCGGCGCCTGTTCCTTGACCTGTGTAAAGTTGCCGATCCTTTCCTCGCTTTGTACGCCAAGCCAGATCGTAAAGTAAAAATCGCTGCCCACTCCATATTCGCTGTCTACGAACAGGCTGCCGCCCATCATTTCTACAAGCTGCTTAGAGATCGCAAGCCCAAGCCCTGTCCCCTCTTTGCCCAGGTTTTTTTTGATATCCACCTGCGTAAACGCGTCAAACAGCCGCGTTTGGTCCTCCTTTCGGATGCCCTGCCCGGTGTCTTTTACTGATACATACAACTGTATTTTATCCGCTTCGCGCTTTTGCTGGCGTACGGTAAGCGTTACCGAGCCTTGTTCTGTATACTTGACAGCGTTATTTAAAATGTTTAAAATCACCTGGCGGATGCGCAGCCCGTCTCCATACAAAAGCTGCGGGATGTTTTCTTCCACCTGCATCACCAGGGCAACGTCCTTATCCCCGATCCTGGTCTGCCCGATCACCTGGATATCGCGCATCATCTGCGCCAAGTCAATGACATCCTCTGAGATCTCGAATTTGCCCGCCTCGATTTTGGAAAAATCCAGCAGGTCGTTGATCAGCTTTAACAGCGCTTTGCCGGAGCTTTGTATATTCAGCAGGTATTTTTCATCCTCTTCGTCCCACTCCTTACGCAGCATGACCTCGGTCAGCCCTACGATCGCGTTCATCGGCGTACGGATCTCATGGGACATATTCGATACAAAAATCGACTTTGCTTCGTTCGCGGACTCCGCCTGGTCTTTTAATTCCTTCATAATGCCAGCCTGTTCCTTGACCCGCTCGGTATAATGGTAGCTGTCTGTAATATCCGTCAGCACGTACATCCTGCCGTAATAAATCGTGTCCTTTTCGATCATATAGCTGCTTGCCGCATAAATCGTCCTGCCTCTTTCCAGCTTCTTTTTGTCCAGAATGCAGGTATCTATTTCTTCCAGTATCTTTTCCGCCCTGCCAGGCGCAATATCCTGATAAATGTGCTGCGCGGTCTGGTTAAAATAAATAATCTGCTCTTCAATATCTACAACAATAATCCCTTCGGCAAGCGCGTCCATCGCAAGCTCTTTGGCAAGCGAAAGCGTATCCACGATCCCGCCGTGAAAAATCAGCACGCAAAGCAGCACAGAGTCGGCAAGGCACGCAGGAAGCGTAATGTCATAGCCTCCGGTAACCCCGCTTAAATAAATAACAAGCCCGCCAAGCGCGATCACAACCATCAAAAGCAGGCAGCCAAACTGCTTTTTCTCCATTTCCTTTTTAGCCCTGCGGTAACCGGACAGGCATACGATAAGCATCGCCACCGCGTAGCCAAACATCGCCGCACAGTACAAGTTATAAAAGATCCCATGCCCATGCACCAGGTGCGGAAACACGCCCTCCTGCGTAAACGCAATGCTGCTGTAAAAAAGCGTATGATTTTCACACGTAAGCACCAGCACGACCACGCACGCATGTAGGCAGAACAGCAAATGCTCCACGCGCCCGCTCACCGGCACCTTGCAGGTATGCATGACAAACAAAAACAGGCACAGCACAATAAACGGCTTCCCGAAATAGGAAAACTTGACCGCCATCAAAGCCTCCCGCATCGTAAGCGCCTTTAATTCCAGCAGGTATCCCGCAAAATTCGTACACAATGCTACAATTAAAAACAATAAATACTGCTGCTGTTTGGACGGCCTTCTGCCCAGCACATAAAAAGCCTCCGCCATCAATATGATAATTCCCGCATATTGTATGAGGATCATAAATGTATGCATACTCTTCCCCTTTTGATTAAAACTGCACCTGTCAGCAGTCCTGTTTTACTCGTTCATTAAATTCTTCTACCGGCATTGGCTTTGCAAAATAGTAGCCCTGGATCATATCGCAGCCCTGCTCTGCCAAAAACTCCACCTGTTCCTTTTTCTCAATGCCTTCCGCTACGATCTTCATATGCAGCGCTTTTGCAAGGCGGATCGTTTCTTTTACGACAATCTCCCCGCGCTGCTTTTCATCCTCGCCCCTGAAAAAGTCCATATCCAGCTTTAATACATCGATCGGCAGGTCTTTTAAGGAATTCAGCGACGAGTAGCCTGCGCCAAAATCATCCATCGAGATCGTAAATCCATACAGCTTTAACTCCTTTAAGATCTGCAACAGCAGCTCCTTATTGCCGAAAAACGCGCTTTCTGTTAGCTCCAGCTCGATGCCCGCATGGTCAGCCCCATAGCTGTCTACCAGATGGCAGATATGCTCCGCTAAGTCCTCTTTTACAAAATTTACCCTGGATACGTTGACAGACACCGGAATTTGCTTTAGCCCCATCAGCTTCCACTCCGACTTAAGCTTTGCAACGGCGCCGATCATATAGTCGTCCAGCCTGGTAATAAATCCGTTTTCCTCAAACACAGGGATAAAACGCCCCGGCGGAATCATCCCGTCTGTCGGCGAGATCCAGCGCACAAGCGCCTCCGCCCCTACAATTTTTTCCGTTACCGGATGGTATTTCGGCTGCAAATACAACTTAAATTCCCCGTTCAAAAGCGCAGCCTCCATCGTCTCCTCTACCTTGTTTTTCCAAAGCTGCTCCTGTAAGATCTGCTGGTCAAATACCTTGATGTATTCTCCTTCCTTGCCCCGCATCGTCCCTCTCGCAGCACAGGCAAAATGATAGACCTGGTCGATATTGATCTGCCTTCGTTTTTCCCTTTTGCTGTTTGCCGCCGGATGCAGCAGATAAATACCGGCGCTGAACGACATCATCTTATCCTTTTTAATGCCCGTCAGCTCCACAAGCATTTTTTTCAGGCGCTTTTCACACTGCTCCTTCGAGCTGCTGCGCAGCAGCAGTCCAAAATCCGCCTTGGCAAACCGGGCAAACGTCTCTCCCCTGTCGATGCTGATGCGCAAAAACCCATCGATTTTTTGAAGCAGCTCCTCTCCCTCCCTGCTCCCGTAGCAGGCACAGTAATCCTGGTAACGGATCATGTGCAGGTTCACAATCGCATATGTATGGTTCGTATTTCTGAACTGGCACAGGATCTTTTTGCTGTGCTCCAAAAAATAAATCCAGTTCCTGCCGCCGGTCACCGGGTCTTGGTACAGCAGGTTGACCATTCGTTTCTGCATGGCAATCGACGACCATACATTGACAAACAGCAATACCGTAGGCACGCCAAGCAGCACAAGCTCAATCAGCACCGCCAGGTTCATAAAAAACACATCTTTTTGGACAATCGTCAGCGCATCCCTGTAGTAGACACGGTACCCCGGATTTTTTATCGGAACCTCCACCCAGTAATACTCATGATACAGCGGCTTTTCCATCCATCTGTCGTCCTCATAGCTGCTGTCAGAAAGCTCTTCTAAGCTGCGCCTTACGATTTCCTGAAAGGACAGCTTTAAAATACTGTCCCGTTTCTCTTTTCTCAAATCCAAATCCGGCATCATCCGGTACGGCGTCCTGACCCGAAAGGGCGCAAAGATCGAGATATGCTCCGTCCGCTCAAAATCGGGCACCGTATCCCCAATCTGCTGCAAAATCTGTTCCCGCTCATTCGTAATACAAATACTTTTCTCCTCCTCCAGATATGCCTGCACATAAGAAACCGTTTCAAAAATGGTTTTTCCCTTTTCGTTTCTGTTAAAATCGATCATCCGCCCGAGATTCCTCGCATCCTCCTGGATATCCGAGATTTTGGAATCTACCAGGTAGCCCTGGAAGGAAGCTACGAACGTCGTTACCAGCCCTGCGCAGCTTGCCATAAATATGACAAACAGTACAATTGACGGCCAGATGCTCTTTTTGTAAAAACGCTTTCTTTTTTGTTTTTTTTGGTTCTTCATGACAGTCTCCTTGCAGAGTTTAGATATCACAGTAATTTTTTTATTATAGCATAATGGGTGGAAAAAACAACTGGTAATTTTGCGGGTGTGGGGAGCTGGGAAGGGGGACGCTGGGAGAGGGGATTGGAACGCCCTGGCGGTGTCCGTTCCAGAAGGTTAAGAAGCCCTAGGCATTCTGCATCTACGCTGTGGCACCGTCCGGGCGCGGCACCTAGTTCGCCCTGGCGTTCCGCCAGCAGCTAAAGGTGCCGCTTGGCTTCGCCCCTGGGTTATTGGGCAGAATGCCAAGGGCTTCTAAACCTTCTTCCAAAGCCACCGCCAGGGCGTTCCAATCCCCTCTCCCGGCTGGTTTTCGCAGGTTCCACAAAAAGGCTGCGTCATTTCGACGATGCCGCTTGTAGTGCTGAACCTTGAGCCTGTACGTAGTGCGGATTACCTTACTTAGAGCTTTTGATAACCAGCCGGAGGAAGGGGAGCGGGGCTGGCTTCCTGTGACTGTGGAAAAAT
>CAMUPC010000133.1 GCA_947090545.1 uncultured Eubacterium sp.
TTAACCTTCTGGAACGGACGCAGCCAGGGCGTGCCAATCCCCTCTCCCGGCGTCCCCCCGATTCACAAAAATACAATCACTAAAAATTGCAAAGTCCTCCAGAATATGCTATCTTAAAAAAGGAACCAAGGAAAGGAACCCAAAACAACCATTAAAAAAGGAGGATGCAGGAATGAGTAAAATAGCAGTATTTTTCGCAGACGGATGCGAAGAAATCGAAGGCCTTACAGTGGTAGACATGCTCCGGCGTGCAAACCTGGATGTCGTCAGCGTATCCGTAACAGGCAGCAGGGAAGTCCACGGCTCCCATAACATCACGTTTTTTGCGGACACGACATTTGAAGAGGTACAAACCGACACATTTGACGGTGCCGTGCTTCCGGGCGGCGGTGTCGGGACGGAGAATCTGGGTGCCCATGAGGGTGTCGTATCTGTGGCAAAGAAGTTTGCCAAAGAGGGAAAGCTTGTGGCGGCGATCTGTGCGGCTCCGAGCGTTCTTGGCGCGAATGGGATTTTGCAGGGCAGGCGTGCGACATGCCATCCGGGATGGGAGGACAAGCTGGTTGGGGCAGAGGTTGTATTTGAGAATGCGGTGACGGACGGCAACCTGATTACCAGCCGCGGAATGGGGACGGCGATTGATTTTTCGCTGGCGATTATTGCAAAGCTTGCGGATGAGGATGTGGTTGCGCAGGTGAAAAAGGGGATTGTGTATTAGAGAATTTTTTACAATGCTTTACAAGGAGTAAAAAGGCGGGCTGCCTGGATATGCGGGTAAGAAGCATCCTGGCAGCCTGTAAGCAGAGGTTATTTGATTTTGATTTTCTTTATGTTACTGTCTGTTCCATAATAGGTAACCTGTTTGATCGTCCGATAGCTTCGTATTTTTATAAAATAAGCCTTTCCTTTTTTCAGCTTTGAAGAATGGGACTGATACACTTTTTTTTCTGATTTTGCGAGCTTCTTATATGTCCCGTCCTTGGATGTTGCGTAAAGTACCTCGTAGCCGTCTGCGTTTGCAGGGAGCGTGGCTTTGAGTGTCAGCTTTTTTTTGCTGCTGGACGACAGTGTTTTGATGGAGGCGGCTTTTGGTGTATGTGCCTCGTTTAATGCGTCGGTTATGATGTTAGCGATTGCCTGATGCCCCTGTATGGAAGGGTGAGGGTCTAGGTGGATGCCGTTTGGCTCGGTGAGGTCAATACGGACATTGGAAAGCTCTTGTGACTGAAACGGCGTATAGACGTCGATCAGCGTATAGTCCGGCGCGTCTTTTAAAAAGGCAAGGTTGATTTCCTGGATGTAAAGGTCGGCAAGTTCTCCGATCTTTGGAAGGTGCGCGAACGGGTTGTAGATGTTTGTTACATACAGTTCTGCGTTTGGTGCCTTTTCGTGCAGGAGCGACAGGATCGTCTGGAGCTTTTGTGCAAAAGCCGCTGCCTGGGCGTGGAGCGTGGCATTGTCTGACAGTTCGGTAAGCAGCGCTTCGGCTTGTTTGTAGTAGTCTGCCCATTGGGAGAGGCCTAGCTGCGGCAGTGAAAAGCCGTTTTTTAACTGTTCTTCGATTTCTTGTTGCAGGGCGGCGTATTCCGGCGTTCCTTCTTCTGGTATGGCGTATTCCGGGGCGTTTTGCGTGAAATGCTGCATCAGGATATCGATAAACGGCAGCAGAAGGTCGTTGGAGCCGATCGAAAGCGTGATGACATCGCATACGGCAAGGCAGCTATCTGCTTCGCCGGAGGTTAAGGCTTGGATGCAGTCGTCGCTGTTGTCTCCGGTTACCGCATAGTTGCATGACTGTGTCTGTAAAAATTCGGCAACCAAAGCCTGGTAGCTGTCAGCAGGGGCTTCCTGCCCGGGATGGTAGCCGTTTAGCCCGTACCCGGCGGCAATGCTGTCGCCAAAAGCGGCATAGACGGTTTGCCCGTCGGGATGCTCGCGGCCTTTTGCGGATACGGTTGTCAGGCTTGCGGCAAAGGAAGCGGTAAGCAGGCAAACCAGCAGGATTACAGAACAGATCGTTTGTTTGTTGTTTGTTTTCATTTTCTTACCTCCATATGTTCGTTTTGAAATCCATACAAAACAGTATAGCATACAATTCCAAAACTTACCATTCATAAATCCGCTCAATTTCTCCATACTAACAACAGATAACGGAAGGGCATTCTGTTATCCAGTATCAAGACAAAAATATGGAGGTTGATGAACAATGTCAAGTTCAAAGAATTCAAATTCAGGAATGGCAGTGCCAGAAGCAAAAGAAGCAATGAGACAGTTTAAAGAAGAGGTTGCATCCGAATTAGGCGTGAATTTAAAGGACGGCTACAACGGTGACCTGACGTCCCGTGAAGCCGGCTCTATCGGCGGTGAGATGGTAAAGAAGATGATTATGAGACAGGAAGAACAGATGAAACAGTAATTTCAGGCTCGCCTTTTGCAAATTCGCATGATGAAAAATGATTAAAAAAAGATGGAACTGTTGGAAAATCGATGATTTTCCATCAGCTCCGTCTTTTTTGTTCCGTAGCAAAAGAAAAATTGCGGCATATGCTATCAATAATACAGCAAATAACAGCACAGGCGGTGCGCCTGTGCGTTGGAAAGGATAGTTGATATGAGAGATGTGTCTATGCTGCACCCGAGCTTGCAGGCAAAGCTTCGCAGGCTACAGGAGCTGTGCAAAAAAAACGGGCTTAAAATCGGTATTGGAGAGTGTGTGCGCACGGTTTTGGAACAGGATGCCCTGTATGCGCAGGGCAGGACAAAGCCGGGCAGTATCGTAACGAACGCAAAAGGCAGCACATACAGCTCGCAGCACCAGTGGGGAATCGCAGCCGATTTTTACCGCAACGACGGCAAAGGCGCTTATGAATCTGCCGATGGTTTTTTTGATCGGGTAGGAATGCTTGCAAAAGCGGCCGGGCTTGGATGGGGCGGCGACTGGAAAAGCCCGGTTGACAAACCGCACCTGTACCTGCCGGACTGGGGCAGTACGACGGCAAGGCTGAAAAGCCTGTATGGGACGCCGGACAATTTTAGGAAAACATGGGCGGGGCAGCCTGCCTTTTTGACAAACCAGACGTATGCCGCGGCTGCTCCATGCTACCTGCGTGCCAGCGCCGGGGCAAGAAGCACGAATATCGTACTCTATGGCACACTGTCGCGTACATTAAAAAAGAAGTGCCGCAGCAGGAAAGGGAAGGCGGTATTTAAAAGAAACCAGGTGTTCCGCCTGACGCAGACAAAACAATTGGGTGAGAATCTCTGGGGCAGGATGAAATCCGGCTATTGGGTGCCGCTTGTTTACCGTGGAAAGGTGCGCGCTGTCTTAATTAAGAAATAATCACAGGAAAAGCTGTATTTTTCCGAAAAAAGTGCTGGTAATTTAAAAAGCACTGTGTTATAATCTATAAATGACTGTAAATAGCTGGAATAACAGCGGGAGGAATTGCGCGGCGCGTATTTCTTACAAGCTTTAAGGAGGAAATAAAAAGAATGAGTGTACAGGTGGAAAATTTAGAAAAAAATATGGCAAAGCTTACGGTTACGGTTTCCGCTGACAAGTTTGAAAAGGCAATGCAGGAAGCTTACAAAAAGCAGAGAAGCAGAATCAATATCCCAGGCTTTCGTAAGGGAAAGGTTCCAAGAGCCATGATCGAAAAGGTATACGGCCCGGAGGTATTTTATGATGACGCCGCAAACATTGTCATCAATGAGGAATATCCGCAGGCAATGGAAGAAAGCGGGCTGGATATTGTATCACGCCCGGATATCGAAGTAACCCAGATCGAAAAAGGCAGTGAATTTGTATTTGTGGCAGAAGTCGCAGTCAAGCCGGATGTGGAATTAGGTGAATACAAAGGCGTTGCGGTTACAAAATCCGAGGTTTCCGTGACCGATGAGGAGGTAGACGCAGAGCTTGAAAATATAAGAAACCAGCAGGCGCGTACAATTGAGGTAACTGACCGTGCCGTACAAGACGGCGATACCGTGATCATTGATTTTGAAGGCTTTGTAGACGGCAATGCGTTTGATGGCGGCAAAGGGGAGAACCACTCGTTAGAGATCGGTTCCCATGCGTTTATTGATACGTTTGAGGAGCAGCTGATTGGCAAAAACGCGGGCGACGACACAGAAGTCCATGTAACCTTCCCGCAGGAGTACCATGCGAAAGAGCTCGCAGGCAAGCCAGCCGTCTTTAAAGTAAAGATCCATTCGATCCGGGCAAAGGAAGTGCCGGAATTAAACGATGAGTTTATCTCTGATATTTCAGAATTTGAAACGCTGGATGAATACCGGGCGGATACAAGGGAAAAATTATTAAAACGCAAGGAGGACGCCGCAAAGGGCGCAAAGGAAGACGAAGCGATCCAGAAAATCATCGACGCGTCCAAGATGGATATTCCAGCGCCGATGGTCGATATGCAGTGTGAAAACATGATCCAGGAATTTGAAGGGCGCATTTCCCAGCAGGGACTGTCGCTTGAGCAGTATATGCAGTTTTCCGGCTCTAATATCGAGAAGATCAAAGACCAGGTACGCCCGGAGGCAGTACAGCGCATCCAGAGCAGCCTTGTGTTAGAAAAGATCGCAGAGAAGGAAAATGTTGAGGTTACAGAGGAAGAAATCAACGCGCAGATCGACAAGATGGCTGCGGTTTATGGTATGCCGGGCGAGAAGATGAAAGAGTTTTTAAGCGAGGAAGATACGGAAAATATCAAGCGCAACCTTTCGATCGAAAAAGCGGTTGAGATTATTATGGAACACGCGGTTGAACAGGAGCCTGCACCAGAAGAAGCAGATGAAGCAAAAGAAACAAACGAAGCAGAAGGCGCAGCGGAATAATGCACAAGCCTGACGGCACAAGCAGCAAAAAACAACCGTAAAATCAGCGGTAAAAAGAATGGAATCTGAATGCAGGCGGCTGTCAAAAGCCTGACAGCCGTGCTGCGTCAAATAAGGAGGGATTTGTATGAGTTTAGTGCCTTATGTCATTGAACAGACAAGCCGTGGCGAACGCAGCTATGATATTTATTCCCGGTTATTAAAGGACAGGATTATCTTTCTTGGAGAAGAGGTTAACGAGACAACGGCAAGCCTGACGGTGGCGCAGCTATTGTTTTTGGAATCCGAAGACCCGGGCAAGGATATCCATCTGTATATCAATTCGCCGGGCGGCAGCGTTACGGCGGGGCTGGCGATCTATGATACGATGCAGTATATCAAGTGCGACGTATCTACGATCTGTATCGGTATGGCGGCAAGCATGGGCGCGTTTTTGCTCGCAGGAGGAAAAAAAGGTAAGCGCCTGGCGCTTCCAAATGCGGAAATCATGATCCATCAGCCATCCGGCGGCGCCAGAGGACAGGCGACGGAGATCCAGATTGCGGCGGAAAATATTTTAAAGACAAAGAAAAAGCTGAATGAAATGCTTGCAGCAAATACAGGCAAGCCGGTAGAGGTCATTGCGCAGGACACGGAACGGGATCATTTCATGGATGCGCAGGAAGCATTGGATTACGGCCTCATTGACAGCATAGTGACGAATCGTGAGTAAGTTTAGATTAAAGAGGGGTGAAATGATGCCAGGCAAAATCAGTGACAGCAAGGTAAGGTGTTCCTTCTGCGGCAAGCCGCAGGAGCAGGTACGAAAGCTGATTGCCGGACCGAACGGAGCATATATCTGCGACGAATGCGTGGATATCTGTTCTGAGATCATTGAAGAGGAGTTTGCACGGGAGGAAGCGGAGATGGATATGGATATCGAAGCGGAAGTAGAAACCCCGTTTGAGATCAATCTTCAAAAACCGGAGAAGCTTAAGGCTTTTTTGGATGAATATGTGATCGGACAGGATGAAGCGAAAAAAGTATTATCTGTTGCTGTTTACAACCATTATAAACGGATTCTTGCAGATGCGCAGATCGATGACGTAGAGCTGCAAAAGAGCAATATCCTGATGCTGGGGCCGACTGGTTCCGGTAAGACGCTGCTTGCGCAGACGCTGGCGAGAGTCTTGAATGTGCCTTTTGCGATTGCGGACGCGACAACGCTGACAGAAGCGGGTTATGTCGGAGAGGACGTGGAAAATATTCTGCTGAAGCTGATCCAGGCGGCGGAGTATGATATCGAGCGGGCGCAGTATGGCATTATTTATATCGATGAAATAGACAAGATTACAAAAAAATCAGAAAATGTATCGATTACAAGAGATGTATCCGGGGAAGGCGTGCAGCAGGCGCTGCTTAAGATCCTTGAGGGAACCAACGCATCGGTTCCGCCGCAGGGCGGCAGGAAGCATCCGCAGCAGGAGCTGATCCAGATCGATACGACGAATATCCTGTTTCTTTGCGGCGGCGCGTTTGACGGGCTGGAAAAGATTATCGAGACGCGTATGGACAAAAAGTCGATTGGCTTTAACGCGGAGATTACCGAGATTTCCAAAAAGAGCGTAGGCGAAGCATTAAAGCAGACGATGCCGCAGGATTTGGTAAAATTCGGGCTGATTCCAGAGTTTGTAGGGCGTGTGCCAGTGATGGTTTCGCTCGATTCGTTAGACAAGACAGCATTAAAGCGCATTTTGACGGAGCCAAAAAATTCACTGATTAAGCAGTACTGCAAATTGTTTGAATTAGACGGCATTGAGCTGGAATTTGCAGAGGATGCGATTGACGCAATTGCAGACAAATCATTAGAACGCAAGACCGGGGCGCGCGGCCTGCGTGCCATTATGGAAAGTACGCTGATGGATTTGATGTACCGTATTCCGTCAGACGATATGATTCGCAAATGCACGATCACAAGGGATGCGGTGGATCAGACTGGAGAACCTCTGATCGAATATAAAAGCGCTTAAAACACAACAGCGGGAGAACCATAAAGCGTGTGAAAAATAGTTTTCATAAGGTGTACGTTACTCATGATCAGAAAGAGGGGGTGTATATTTGTGGAAAGGATGTTTCAACATGCTCTGAGGGTCTCCTTTTTTGTTTCTGCGAGGCAACGAGCCAGAAGCTTGCTGCGGCGGAATATTTCACTGGGAGATTGAGGGGACAATATGTGTGAGATTCTAAAGGTAATGCCTGCGGTTACACTCCGCGGGATGGTAATTCTTCCGGGCATGGTGATTCATTTTGATATCAGCAGGAAGGTTTCCGTCCGTGCGGTAGAAGAGGCAATGCAGAATGATGAAAAAATATTTTTGGCGACATTAAAAAATAACGATGCCGATGAGCCGGAACAGGAGGACATGTATGAGGTCGGCGTAATCGCGCAGATTAAGCAGCTTATCAAGATGCCGAATCAAATCGTGCGTGTGCTCGTAGAAGGGATAGAGCGCGCAGGGCTCCAGGAAGTGGTCAGCCGTACGGATTATTATATGGTACAGGTGGAGCGCTATGACGAAGAAGCGTTGGGCGAAGTCATGCCGCAGGCGCTTGAAGCGATGCTGATGAGCATGAAGGAGACGATCTACCAGTACTGCCAACTGAACCCGCGTACCGGACGGGAGTTTTTAAAGCAGGTCGAAGAGACGAGACAGGTAGAGACGATGATTGACTTAGCGGCGAATAACCTGCCGCTGCACTATGAGCACAAGCAGCAGATCCTGTCAGCCGTCAACCGGATGCAGCGCTACGAAGTATTTATGAGCATCCTGTTAAATGAGCTGGAAGTGATCGCCATTCGCAACGATTTTCAGAAAAAACTCAAAAGCGCGGTGGATAAAAACCAGCGGGAATATATTTTGCGGGAGCAGCTTCAGTTAATCCGCCAGGAGCTGGGCGAGGCAAATACGGACACCGATATTGAAAAATTCCGGGCAAAAACCGAAAAATTAAAGGCAGACAAGGAAATTAAAGATAAATTATACGAAGAGATCAGCCGTTTTCAAAACCTCCCGGTCAGCTCTTCAGAAAGCGCGGTGATCCGCGGGTATATCGAAACGCTGCTGGAGCTTCCATGGAAAAAAGGCTCCAAGGACAATAAAGATATTAAAAATGCGGAGCGGATTTTAAACGAGGACCACTATGGCATGGAAAAGGTGAAAGAGCGTGTGCTGGAATTTCTAGCCGTACGCAACTTAACGAGCAAGGGCGACAGCCCGATTATCTGTCTCGTTGGCCCTCCGGGAACCGGCAAGACAAGCATCGCAAGGTCGGTAGCGTCGGCGCTGGATAAAAAATATGTCCGAATCTGTCTGGGCGGCGTGCGGGACGAAGCGGAAATCCGCGGACACAGAAAGACGTATGTAGGCGCGATGCCGGGACGGATTATTACCGGGTTAAAAAGCGCGGGCGTCAATAACCCGCTGATGCTCTTAGATGAGATCGACAAGCTGGGCAGTGATTTTAAAGGCGATCCTGCGTCGGCGCTTTTAGAAGTGCTGGACAGCGAACAGAACAGCCGTTTTTGCGACCATTATGTCGAAGTGCCGGTAGACCTGTCGGAAGTACTGTTTATCGCCACGGCAAATGACGCCGCCAATATTCCAAGGCCGCTTCTGGACCGTATGGAGCTGATCGAAGTATCCAGCTATACGGAAAATGAAAAGCTGCATATCGCCAAAGAGCATCTTGTCGCAAAGCAGATGAAGAAAAACGGGCTGAAAAAAGACCAGCTTACGATCAGCGACAAAGCGCTGGCGCGGATGATCAGCGGCTATACAAAGGAAGCAGGCGTGCGCAGCTTAGAGCGCAAGATCGGCGCTGTCTGCCGTAAGGCGGCACGGATGATCTATGAAAAAGAGCGGGAAAACGTGCGCGTAACTGGCAGCAGCCTGGAAAAATATCTGGGCATCGTGCGCTATACACCGGAATCGGCAAATGAAAAGGATGATATCGGCATTGTCAGAGGGCTTGCGTGGACAAGCGTCGGCGGTGTGACGCTGGAGGTCGAGGTCAACAGTATGCCGGGCAAAGGCGAGATGAAGCTGACCGGAAAGCTCGGCGATGTGATGAAGGAATCGGCGATGGCAGCACTGAGCTGTGTCCGCGCGTTAAGCGAGGAATACCATATCAGGGACGATTATTTTACCAAGCACGATTTTCACATCCATATCCCGGAAGGCGCCACGCCAAAGGACGGCCCGTCAGCCGGCATTACGATGGCTGTAGCGCTGTTATCAGCCGTGGCAAAGATCCCTGTGCGCGCAGATGTGGCGATGACCGGAGAGATTACGCTGCGCGGCAGGGTGCTGCCGATCGGCGGATTAAAAGAAAAGCTTTTGGCGGCAAAAAATGCAGGCATCCATACCGTCTGCGTGCCGAAAAAAAACGAAAAGGACCTGTCAGAGATAGACGGCGAGATTACCAAAGGGATGAAGATTGTGTTTGTGGAACAGATCAAGGAAGTGCTGGACGTCTCGTTTGTACACGGTGCGCATAACAGCAAAGAACATAAGGGATAGCGAGGAGGAAGCTTATGGTAATTAGAAGTGTCGAATTGGAAACGGTCTGCGGGATTACAAGTAAAATCCCAGGCAATCTGTTTGCCGAAATCGCGTTTGCGGGCAAGTCCAATGTAGGAAAGTCGTCTATGATCAATGCCCTGATGAACCGCAAGGCATTGGCGCGCACGTCCTCCCAGCCGGGCAAGACGCAGACGATCAATTTTTATAATATCAACAACTTTATGTATCTGGTTGACCTTCCAGGCTACGGCTTTACAAAGGCGCCGGAATCCGAACGTGCGAAATGGGGAAAAATGGTTGAAAACTACCTGCACAAGTCAAAGAAGCTAAAAGCCGTATTCCTGCTCGTCGATATCCGCCACAAGCCGTCCGCCAACGACAAGACGATGTACGAATGGATCGTTTACCAGGGATTCCGCCCCATTATTATCGCAACAAAGCTGGACAAGCTAAAACGCAGCCAGGTGCAAAAATGTGTCAAAGAAGTACGCGAAGGGCTGGGGCTTAAAGACAGCGACCTGCTGATCCCGTTTTCCGCCGAGACAAAGGAGGGCAGGGACGAGATCTGGCAGGTTATGGATAAACTGGTCGGATGGGTAGAGCCGGAAAAGGAGAAAAAGAATCCGTGAAAAACAAATATCTGTTTGTAGCTGTAATGCTGCTTGGGCTACTGTCTGCAAGCATCGTTATGACAACAGCGTACGTCCGTACCGGGCGTGAAAGCGGCAGCCTGCATAACGCACACGCACATGATGGGCATCGGCACTTTACAGAAAGCATCGATCCCGAAACAGAGTTTTTTGTGCTGACTTCTTTTTATCCAATGTATATCGCCACAAAAAATATCGTCGGCAATTGCAGCGGCGTCACGCTCTCCAATTTAAGCGAACCGCAGACGGGCTGTATGCACGATTACCAGCTTACCACCGAAGATATGCGCCTGCTTTCCAAGGCAGACGCCTTTGTAATCAACGGCGGCGGAATTGAAAACTTTATAGCAGACGTCACCACGCAGTACCCGCAGCTTGCGGTAATCAACGCCTGTGAACATGTAGATCTGCTCATGGAAAATGCACACGCCTGGATGAGCATCGCAGACTATATGACGCAAGTACGCACGATCGCAGGGCGCCTTGCCGCGCTCGACCCGCAACATGCAGACACCTATGAAACAAACAGCGCCGCCTATCTGTCAAAGCTACAGGAACTGTACCAAAAGCAGCAGAAAGCGGCAAAGATGCTTGGGGCGCGCAAGGTGCTGTTGTTTCACGAAGCGTTTGCTTATGTGGCAAGGGATTATGGGCTGGAAGCAGTCGGAGGCATGGATTTGGATGAGGAACGCCAGGTCAGCGCCGGGGAAGCTGCGGACGTGCTGCGCCAGATCCGTGAGGAGGGGGCAGGGGTGATCTTAGCCGAAGAGCTGTACGGCAGGCAGATGTGTGAGACACTGCAACGGGAAGCGGATGTGCAGGCGGTTTATCTGGATACGTGTGTGCGCGGGGATTATAGTGCGGACAGTTATTTGGATGCGATGCAGGAAAATATCAATACGATGCGCGGGATTGTGGAGTAAGGAACGGGCGGTCAAGTGTTGTGTTTTTTTGCGGGAGGGACGCTGGGAGAGGGGATTGGCACGCCCTGGCTGTGTCCGTTCCAGAAGGTTAAGAATCCCTAAGCATCCTGCGAGAACGCTGAGGCACCGTCCGGGCGCGGCACCTAGTTCGCCCTGGCTTGCAGCCAGC
>CAMUPC010000134.1 GCA_947090545.1 uncultured Eubacterium sp.
TGCTTAGGGCTCCTTACATTTTGGAACCGGAACAGGAAGCCAGCCCCGCGCCCCTCCCTCCAGCGTCCCTAACTCAAACTCCCAAAACATTGTATTCATAATACAGTATTTATTGCGCCAGATTCATATTTTAGATTGAATTTACCCAGATTTTTTGCTAAAATAACCAGAGAAATAACGAAGAAAACTTTACGTAAGGAACTACATTATATGAAAAAAAAGCTAATATGCGCATGGCTAGTATTTACAGTACTTGCCGGGATCTCCGCGTGCAGCAGGAAAAAAATACAACCAGACAGCGGGCACCAGGAGACACAGTCAGGCAGCAATGCGCAAGAGGAACGAGGGGGAGAAGGAGTACAGGAAAATACGAAGGGGAACGAAGCGCAGCTACAGACGGGAAGCCAGGACACCGGAAGCATGGAAGAAGCTGCGGCAGAAGAGATCGCATATGCAAAGGCGCTGAGGCTGGAGGTTTGTCTGGGCGATCTGCTGAAAATGCCGGAATCTGCCGAGGTGGTATACACTGGGGATGCTGGATGCGGAACGGCTGCCGTGCAGTGGGATGACAGGCAGGTGGAAAAGGTTAAGACGGCTAAAAGCGGGCTGTATACCGTAAAAGGAAGGCTTAAAGACGGTACGCCTGTAGAATGCCAGGTTGTTGTAGCACCGAAAAACTGGCTGTTAAATCCGGGTTTTGAGAAAAATGATATTTCAATGTGGCAGGTGTCATATCAGGGCAAGACGAATCCGACGGGCATACAGGGAAAAGAAGCGGATGCAAAGTCTGGAAAAAACAGCTTTTATTTCAGGAGTGATAAAAAGCAGAATTTTAAAATCTGGCAGTCTGTTACCAGCCTGGAAGCGGGAAAATATGAAGCTTCGGTCAGTATCCGGGGAGACGCTGCTTCGGCTAAGATTCGTTTGTATGCGGTTGTAAACGGCAGAATGATACGGTCAAAGCCCGTGAAGCTAAAAGACGGTAACACGTGGCTGGAACCGAAGATCAAAGGGCTGAAGCTGGATGAAAAATCGAAGGTAGCGATTGGCGTCAAGGTGAAATGTGCAGGCGGCAGTTGGGGAGTCGTGGACGATTTTACTTTAGTGAAAAAAGAAAAGAAATAACAGTTCTATAATTTATTTAAGGAGGATGAGAATATGAAAATGCGTCAAAATCGATGGCGGCACTGTATTTACGGCTGCTGTATGCTTGTATTTGCTGCGGGCATGGCACTGGCGTCCGGCGGCGCCGGAAGGATACAGCAGGTGCAGGCGGCGGACAGGTTGGAGGATCGATTGGTTAAGGCGCCGGACGAGGCGGTGGCTGGTTTTCAAATCAGTGCGGCTACGATGGATTCGGTGACGCTGTCCTGGACAAAGGCAGCAGATGCACAGACCTATTATATCAGCTACTGGGAGTCTGGAAAACCGAGTACGTCGGCGGACCGGGAGGATATCGGAGACGTGTCGGAATATACGATTACCAATCTGAAACAGACAAAATACATTTTTCAGATTCAGCCTGCGAACAAGCTGCATACCGGGATACCGCTGAAAGGGGCGATAGCAAAGACAGAAGGCGCTCCGGCTGCGGCAGTACCGGCGGATGTCCGGCTGAACCATGTAAAGCAGGGTTATTGTTCGCTGACAGTCGGCGGGCTGGACAGTCTCTATCGTACAGAAGCCGAGGTCTGCGACGCATCCGGCAGGCTGCTTGAAAGCAGCGAAGGAGACTGTGCGGGCGTGGTGATTGAGGATGACAGTATTGGCAACAATGGGTTTTATGCAGTGCGTGTCCGGGGATTTTATGACCAGGCAGGCGGATACCGCAGTTATGGCGGCTGGACGGACTACCTGTATTTTTCTACCGCGGTAAAGCCGGTAAAGCTCAGCCAGAAAAACGGCAGGGTTTCGGTTAAGTGGCAGGCTGTCCAGGGAGCGGAAAGCTATACGGTATCGATATCAAAAAGCGCGTCCGGCGGTTTCCAGAAGGCGGCAAAGACAGAGAAAGCGTCTGCTTCGGTTACGGAATACAAGGGGACAAAGTTAAAGCCTGGAAAGACATACTATATCAAGGTTGCTGCAAAGATGACAAAAGACAATGAAGCTTACACAGCAAACAGCGCGGTATATAAAATAAAAATAAAGTAATCCATCCAGTGTTTTGCCGGCTGGCACAGTACTCTGATTGCAGGCTGGATGTAAAGCACTGGGACAGATGGAAATTGGGACGAGTAGTATGCAAAATATCAGAAAAATATTTTTCAGAGATGTAGCGGCGCTTTTGAAACATCCATTTGCGCTGATCATTGCCGGAGGGTTGTGCATCCTTCCGGCATTATATGCATGGTTTAATATTTATTCCAACTGGGACCCTTACGGCAATACGGGGAATATTAAAATTGCAGTCGCATCCAAAGACAGAGGATATCAGGACGCGTCTGGCAGCACGGTCAACGTGGCGGATACGGTGATCGATACGCTCAAGGAAAACGAAAGTATCGCATGGACGGTCGTCAAGACGGAACAGGAAGCAGTGGATGGCGTGAATGACGGAAGCTTCTATGCAGCGGTCGTTTTTTCGGAGGATTTTACGAAGTGCATGTATCAGGGCTTTTTAAATGGCCTGACGCGCCCTGCGGTTACTTATTATGAGAATGAGAAAAAGAATGCGGTCGCTACAAAGATTACGGATACGGCAGTATCCACGCTGGAGACTAATATCAACGAGCAGTATATCTCGCTTGTCGTCAGCCTGCTGTTTGAAAAGCAAAGAGACGCGGTGCAAACGATGGAAGCCGCGGGAATTGCCGAAGAGATCACAGCAAAGATCCAGCAGACAAAAGATACGGCGGATCATTTTTCAGCGGTATTAAAGTCGGTGGTACAGGCAAATGACAAGCTGACGGCGTCCCTGGACGGGGCAAACAGCGACCTTTCTACGATTGACAGCAATCTGGAGCATGTACAGGCGCAGGTATCGGACGTGCCGGATATGAAGGCGCTGGCAGACAGGCTGAATGCGTCAAATGCGCGTGCCGTCCAAGCGGTCAGTGATTCGCTTGCGCAGTTAAAGCAGGCGCAGGAGACGGCGGTTGCAGCGCAGAAAAATGCTTATTATGAACGGTTTGCCGCGGGAATTTCCAGTGCCAAGGGTTCGCTTGATCAACTGATCGATTCCATCCAGTCTCTGAACGCGGCTACGGTCAATATCTCAAAGGGAATCCTGCTGACACAGCTAGAAAACCAGTCACAGGCATTGGAAGCGATGCAGCAAAGGCTGAACAGCCGCCCGGAGCAAGAGGACGCGCGGATGCTTGCGCAGATGGAGCAGCAGTTGGAACAGCAGGTGAAGGTTGTACAGCAGGCGTTGCAGACGACGGTCAGCCAGTCTCTTGCGATGCTCGGCAATGACTTGCAGCAGGTATCGGCGCAGATGTCACAGGTGCTTTCTCATATTAGGCAGGATACGGAGCTGCTGGGACAGATTTTGGAAAGCAGTGCCGCGGCGATTGGCATGGCAAACGAGAGCTTTTCAGGGCTGGCAGAGGATTTTATCGGGATCGGCAGCAAGCTGGAACAGATGACAGCGCTGATAGAAGGGATCAGCGAAGCGCAGCTTGCGCAGGGAGTTTTAAGCTTTGTACAGGGGAACGCGCAAGGGTATGGAGCTTTTTTTGCACAGCCGGTAACGATGGAAACGCAGGTTATTTATCCGGTGGATAACTACGGCTCTGGGGTAGCGCCGTTTTATACGACGCTGGCGCTGTGGGTCGGCGGAGTTGTGCTCGTTTCCCTGATTAAAGTGAAGGCGCATACAGACGGGATCGAAGCGCCAAAAGAATACGAGCTGTTTCTTGGAAGGTATCTGCTGTTTTTTGTGCTGGCGCTGATACAGGCGGTGATCACGGTATGGGGCAATCTATATCTGCTGCATATCCAGTGTTTGTATCCGAGAAAGCTTTTATTTGCGGCATTTGTAACCAGCTTTACCTTTTCGCTGCTTATTTATGCCCTGACGATTTCTTTTGGCGATATTGGAAAAGCGGTGATCGTAGTGATTATGGTGATCCAGATTGCTGGCTCCAGTGGGACGTATCCAATTGAAATCCTGCCGCGGTTTTACCAGAAGCTGTATCTGTTTTTTCCGTTTCCGTATGCGATTAATGCGATGCGCGAAGCGATTGCCGGGATGTATGAGCATGATTACTCCCTTTATCTGCTGCGGCTTTTGCTGTTTGCCGCTGCTGCGCTCGTGCTGGGGCTTGTGATACGGCTTCCGTTCCGTAAGTTTTATCATTTTGTAGAGCGGCGGATGGAAGATACGGAAATGATGTAGGGGGATGCGTATGGAAGAATATGAACAATACAAAAAACTGTTCGGGCAGCTTGTAAAAGAAGAAGAGCAGCTACATACGGAAAATCAAAGACGGATAAAGTCCGGCGTCCGCTGCCTGTTTTGGATACCGATGCTGTTTTTGGCACTGCTTTTTTTGACAGAGGGCGAAAAGGTAATCTTTCTTGTGCTGTGGGTCGTATCCTTGTTTGTGATTGCGAGTTACCTGATTTATATTGAATATATCGATTTTCAGGCGCAGGAACGGCTGCATCGCTACACGGACCAGGGACGGCTGGCTGGCGCGGGCCTGATCGGTACGGATATAGAAGCGTTTGAAGAGACGGTGAACGAGCTGCTGCGCCAGATCGACGAGCGGAAAGCGCACAGCCGCCAAAGGCGGGCAGAGCTGTTAGAGCAGCAAAAGGCAAGATTATTAGGAAAGGAAGCGCGCCATGACGAATATCATTAAGCTGATACTGAGGGATCTAAAAAACGTCAGGACAAATGTCGTCGCGATGGTGATTTTGATGGGGCTGTGTGTCATTCCTTCCCTGTATGCATGGTTTAATATCCATTCTAACTGGGACCCGTACAGCGAGGGCGCTACGTCCAATTTGAAAATAGCGGTATTTTCCAAGGACGAGGGCGTACAGCTTGGCAATCTGTCACTTGCCGTGGGGGAGTCGGTGGTCAGCGCACTGCATGATAACCATACGATCGGCTGGGTATTCCCGCAGGAAGAACGGACAGCGGTAAACGGAGTGTACAGCGGGGAGTATTATGCAGCGCTTATCATACCTGAAGATTTTACAAAAAGCATCGCAGATATCGCGGAGGGAAACCTGGATGGAGGAAAGATCCTGTATTATGAAAATGACAAGAAAAACGCGATTGCGACAAAAATAACCGGAAAAGCAAAAACCGCGGTGGAAACACAGGTGAATACGACGGTCTTTGCTACGATTACCGAGCTGGCGGCAAAGCTTGGCAGTATTTTGGAAAATACAGACGACCATGCACTGATCCGGCAGATGACAGTGCGTATGGAAAATTTAAAGGCGGATATCAAAAGCCTGCAACATATGCTGGGATCGGCAGGGAGCATGACGGATGCGGCGCTTGAGACGTTAAAGGGCGTAGCGAAGTTAAACGATAAAATCATTGTAGACCTGCGCAGCGACCTGAGCCTGATTGCAACTGCTTCGGCTGCATTCAGCACTTCTGGGATCGAGACGGCAAATGTACGGCTACAGGACTACATGATACTGATGGAGGATGGTAAAGGCGGGATCAATCAAATGCGCAGGCTGTTAAAGAAGCTGTATGCGCATGTCGATACACTGGAGGCAGAGCTGCTGGGGATCAGGGACAGCGAGCTGCTACAGCAGCTTGTACAGGTACTGGAAAATGAACCGGAAAAGATCGCGGCATTTTTTTCAGCGCCAGTTGATCTGCGCAAGGAGCGGGTCTATCCGATAAAAAATTACGGCTCTCAGATGGCGCCGTTTTATACGATACTTGCGATCTGGGTAGGAGCGCTGATTCAGGCGGCTATTATCCATACGAAGGTGCATCCGTCCGAGGGGATTGACAATGTAAAGCATTACCAGGAGTATTTTGGCAGATATGCGGTGTTTTTCCTAGTAGGCCAGATCCAGACGCTGATCTGTGTACTGGGCAACCTGTTTTTTCTCGATATCCAGTGTGTACACCCGCTTTTATTCTGGGGTGCGGCAGCGCTTGCAAGCTTTGTATTTACGCTGCTGATCTATTCCCTGACCTATGCGTTTGGGAATGTCGGGGAAGCGCTCGCGGTTGTAATTATGGTGATCCAGGTGGCGGGTGCCGGAGGGACGTTTCCGAAAGAAGTGCTGCCGGATATTTACCAGCAGATCTATACATACCTGCCGTTTCCATATGCGATGGATGCCCTAAAGGAAGCTGTCGGAGGGATCTATGAAAATGCGCATTTGGAAAGCCTGGGATGGCTGGCTGTGTTTTTGCCGGCGTCACTTGTCATTGGGCTGGTATTCAGTATTCCGTTCCGCAGGCTGAACGCGATGATTGAAGAGAGCAAGGAACGTTCCAAGCTGATGCTGTAGCGCTGTACCAGGGAAGCAGTGGATAGCGCGATCGATAACCGATATGGCGGCTGACAGCCAGAAAAAACAGTGATATAGGACTGCAAATATAGAAAATAAAGAAATGGAGAGCTAGAATGGCAGAAAAGAAAAAAATTATATTGACAGGCGACCGCCCAACCGGAAAGCTGCATGTAGGGCATTACGCAGGCTCGCTAAAACGGCGCGTGGAGCTGCAAAACTCAGGAGAATATGACAAAATCTTTATTATGATCGCGGATGCACAGGCGCTGACAGACAATGCGGACAATCCTGCGAAAATACGGGAAAATATTATGGAGGTTGCGCTTGATTATTTATCGATCGGCATTGACCCGGCAAAATCGACGATTCTTGTGCAGTCCCATATATCGGAATTGACGGAGCTGTCATTTTATTATATGAATCTCGTTACCGTGTCCAGACTACAGCGGAATCCCACGGTAAAAGCGGAAATACAGATGCGCAATTTTGAGACGAGCATCCCGGTCGGTTTCTTTACGTATCCGATCAGCCAGGCGGCGGACATCACGGCATTTGAGGCAACGACTGTCCCGGTTGGCGAGGATCAGGCACCGATGCTGGAGCAGACGAGAGAGATCGTGCATAAGTTTAATGCGGTCTATGGAGAGACATTGACAGAGCCGCAAATGCTGCTGTCAGAAAATCAGGCGTGCCTGCGGCTGCCGGGAATAGACGGCAAGGCAAAGATGAGCAAATCACTCGGAAACTGCATCTATTTGTCGGAATCCGAAGAAGACGTCAGAAAGAAAATCATGTCCATGTTTACAGACCCAGGGCACATTCGGGTGCAGGACCCGGGAAAACTGGAAGGGAACACCGTATTTACGTATCTGGACGCATTCAGTAGGCAAGAGCATTTTGCAGAATATCTGCCGGAATATGCGAATCTGGATGAGCTGAAGGAGCATTATCAGCGCGGCGGGCTTGGCGACGTCAAGGTGAAAAAATTCTTAAACAGCGTGATGCAGGAAGAATTAAGCCCGATCCGTGCACGCAGGGCTGAGTACGAGAAGCATATTGACCAGGTCTATGAGATCTTAAGAAGCGGAAGCGAGACGGCAAAGGAAACAGCGGCTAAAACTTTGGAGAAGGTCAAACATGCGATGCGGATTGATTATTTTCGTGATCCGGTATTTTTGGCGGAACAGAAAGAGAAATTTCAGAAATTTTAGCAATTTTAGCAATTACTCGAACTACAATAGAAGAAGCAGCTATCTATAACAAAGAAGCCGCCCTGATGCTTGACAGGGCGGCTTCTTTGCTGTTGTGGATCTTCACAGCGGTGGAGAACTTGTTTGCAGGCTCAGTATCTGCTGTTATACTACAGAATATGCCCAAAGATTTTTAATCTGCCCGCGCAGGCTTTCAAATGCCCAGCTTTGGCTGCTTCTTGAAATACAGTTTGGATCGTTTACCCAGAATCCGCTTTCATCATAGCCATAGATCAGGATAAAGTGCCCCTGGGTTGTAAAATCTCCCGGCCCCATCGAGCAGATGATCGGATTGCCTGCGTCCAGTGCTGATTTCATTACGGATTCGTCCAAAGACAATTCTCTTGCCGAAAGCCCCAGCAAAGAAGCGCCTTCTGTCATTAACGACCATGCGGTGCCGCTGCCCTCCACATAGTAGCCGTGTTCTTCGCTGAAACGCGCGACCGCATCCGGGGTTTGATCCTGCCGTCCGGTCAGCGATACGAGTACCATCGACAGGCAGGTCGGGCCGCATCCAGACAGCCCGATCATACTGCCGCCATAGGAGACATAGCCCCAGCGCTTGTCCCACTGCAAAAAAAGCGGAAACTGCTGGCTAAGCTCCTCGCTTGTAAATCCTTCCTGAGCAGTATCCTGCGGCAGATCTGCCTTTAAATAACCGTCAATATAATCTTCCATTTCAGGATTATTCAGATAAGAAGCCAGTAATGTTTCGGAATACTGGTTCCGGTTTTTATAAATACGTGCCGCTTTTTTGCTCGTTTTGGAATAAGATTTCAGATCAGCGACGATCTGAGCGGCATGGCGTTCTATGGGCTGCTTGACGGTAACAGCCGAAGCCGCCTGAAGCCGGCTGTGGTCAGTTTTTGACACGCTGTCGGCGATCAGCAGGTAACTGTTTGCGGCGCGCAGTGCCGCGACGATTGCCGCCATGAGTGCAGCCATGCAGACGAAACGCTGTATTGCACGCCGTTTTTTACGGCGGATTCTTTTTTTTCTTGTGATTGCTTCTGATCGAGTCATGGGTTCCTCCTTGATGCTTTTTTATAGTATAACTGGTATCAGATCATCTTTCTTTACTTTCTCTATGCGGTTTTCTTTCATAATAGAGAGGATTTTCTTACGAAATTCTTACGGGTATGATTATAAAATGGAAAACGATCAAAACGGCATCATAAAAGGGAGAAAGCCGTACAATTTTTAGCTGTCAATTTTTTCAATAATTTCTTTTAACAATGCGGCCGAGGCTTTAAGCTGTTCCTGTTCTGTGCGGCTTAATGTGATCGGCATCTGTCCTTCGGCGCCATTTGCACCGATGATGGCAGGCATACTCAGCACAATATCCTTGAGCCCGTAAATACCGTCCAGCATAACGGATACCGGAAGGATCGATTTTTCATCCCGCACAATCGCTTCACAGATGCGGCGGACAGCCATAGCGATGCCGTAATAAGTTGCCTTTTTCTTTTCAATAATTTCGTAAGCACTGTTTTTGACTGTTTCCGCAATTTCCTGCATGGCGGCTTCGTGATGAAAATAACCGCGCATTTCGCATACGGCGTTCAGCGGGACACCGGAAACATTGGCACTGCTAAAAGCTGCGATTTCGCTGTCTCCATGTTCTCCGATAATAAACGCATGGATGCTGCGGCTGTCCACGCCCAGGTGTTCAGCAAGCTCGCTCTTTAACCGTCCGGTGTCGAGTACCGTCCCAGAGCCAATTACGCGGTTTTTTGGCAGCCCGGAGATTTTCAGGGCTTCATAAGTCAGGATATCGACAGGATTGGATACAATCAGCAGGATGCCTTCACATCCGTGCTTCATGATTTCACTGATAATGGAGCGCATAATCTTTGTATTTTTGCTGACGAGATCCAGCCTTGATTCGTCCGGTTTTTGGTTTGCCCCTGCGGTGATAATAATGATGGCTGCATCGGTGAGATCCTGGTAGCTGCCGGCATAGATTTTCATTGGCCTTGCAAATGGCGTTCCGTGGCTGATATCCAGCGCTTCGCCGTCGGCGCGGTCTGCGTCGGCATCGATTAAGACGATTTCGGAAAATAAGCCGCTCTGCATTAATGCGAAAGCGGTGGAAGAGCCTACGAAGCCGCAGCCGATGACGGCGGCTTTGCGCAGGTTGACTTTTATGCATTCTGTGTTGGACATTTGATTTACCTCTTGGAATTTTTGTTTATTGTTTTCGGTTTTGGGAAAATTTATACATAAAATTGCTAATTTTTAGAAAAAACTATGGGTGGGGGTTGCGGAAGGGACGCTGGGAGGTCGAAGCAACTAAGAATCGAAAGGAGATGGAGGCTTTATGCAAAAGGTGTTATATATAGAAGAGGCAGAGCAATATGCAGAATATATGAATCCAAAAGCAGTCAGAGGGATTCGGGATGACAGGACGGAAACGTTTGAATGTTATCAGAAATATACGCTGTTTGTATTTCCGATGTATGATATAAGGCAGGTCAGCCTGGCGGCAAATCAGGTTTTGGTTTATATCGATCATGAGGACTTGTTTTTATTTTGCGAAGGGCAGCGGGGGTATGCGCGGGTAAACAGCCTGTTTCAGAAGGAGGCGACGAATGAATGCGCGCTCTGGGGATTTTTTCATAACCTGCTGAAAAACGATATGGATAACCTGGAAGATCTGGAATGTGAGATTGCGGATGCGGAGATGGCGGCGATGGTGCGGTTTCAAAATGATTATATCCGCAAAATTATAGCATACCGTAAGGAGCTGCTTCGGCTGAAACGTTATTATGAGCAGTTGGATACGATTATGGACAGCCTGATCTTAAATGAAAATAAAATGCTGTCCTCAGACGGCATCCAGCATTTTACAATTCTGGCAAACCGGACGACCAGATATTTGCAGAATGTGCTGAATCTGCGCGACTATGTGACACAGATGCGGGAAGCCTATCAGTCCCAGATCGATATTGAGCAGAATAACCTGATGCGTTTATTTACGGTGATTACGACAGTGTTTCAGCCGCTGACGCTGATGGTTGGATGGTACGGGATGAATTTTGTTCATATGCCGGAGCTACAATGGGATTATGCGTATCCGGTGTTTATTGGAGTTAGTGTGATTGTGTGCGGGATGCTGCTTGCATTTTTTAAGAAAAAAAGGTGGGTATAAAAAGGGGAGTGTGTTTTCTGGTGATTCATGATAAAATATAGGACAGTTAGAGGAGCCAGAAGGGGGTTATGCATATTTTTTTTGGGGGGGGGAAAATCATTCGGGACGCTGGGAGAGGGGATTGGCACGCCCTGGCTGCGCCGTTCCAGAAGGTTAAGAATCCCT
>CAMUPC010000135.1 GCA_947090545.1 uncultured Eubacterium sp.
GCTTCTTGCGCAGCAAGGGCGAACTAGGTGCCGCGCCCGGACGGTGCCACAGCGCTGCGCAGGATGCTTAGGGCTCCTTACATTTTGGAATCGGAACAGGAAGCAAGCCCCGCTCCCCTTCCTCCGGCGTCCTTTGCTCCTCTCACCCCGTTCATGCATTCATCCTAAAAAAACTGCCCCTGTACATACCATTCCGGCAAATACAAGGACAGCTTTTTTCATACTCTTCAACAGCCCGCTGACACCTGACACAGCATCAGCTTCTGCCAATATTCTTTATGCGCTGCATCTGCTGATTTCTAAATACCACACAATCTGCTTCTCATCTATATATTCATAATCTTTCGCTTCGCAAAACCTCCGGCAGTCTTTTTCACTTCCGTAATAAAGCGGAAGCTGGACTCCGCTTGGGCTGGATTTATATACACAGTACTCATGCTTATTCTTCATCATAGAAACCTCCATTTCTCCATCCAAAGACGGTTCAAAGAATATTTGAAACAGAAACTGTAGGAATGCCCGCAGCCATTGTAATACAGTTCCTTCCTTTACAGGCATATTATTACATGAGATTGCCCAAACGTCAACTTTTATAATCCACAGGATTTTTTTAGTTTTTGCTGGGAATTTCTGCTGTTTGCACAATTCATTTTTTCTGCCAGGAAGATTTTTGCTGTAAAACTGCATGATTTCACTGTTAAACGCCCGAATAATTTGGGGCTGCCGGAAATAGCGTAAGATAATAAAATACAAATAGAGATGGTACAGCCCGAATTGACGCCTGTGGAGATCGTAGAATGCGAAGCCGATGAAACAGGAAGCTCATTAGCTTTAGACAATGGGTAGTTCACCAAAAAAGGTGTAAAGGCTTATTAGCTTCATAAGCCTTTACACCTTTTGAATTAGCTGGTATAAAATACTAGTACTCAAGTTCTGAATAATCCAGGCCGAAGTTTTGCAATACAATTTTAGCCACTTTGATTTGATAATCAAGCTCTTTATTTTCACCTGTCTCATGAGCTTTTATTCTCATTAAATTAACATATGCGATAATAGCAGCTTGCCTTTGTTCCTCTAATGTCATATAATCACCTGCTTTCTTGTACTCTGTACTGATTGCTACAACCTTATCATAACAGATCACATAGAAGGTGTAAAGCATTAGCTTCCGCAGAAATAATCATCTTTTACTTCTGAAACTCTTGGCCATTCTTTGCTCCGTGCTGTCCTATCTATATTCTTTTGTTTCAGTTCAGAAAATTTCTGCATATTTACGATGCATTTCCCATCTCAAAAAAATGCAGCACTTCCAAACCAGTTACTTAACCTTCCATTTCCCAATCCAGCACAACCCCATTCCCACCGCAAACACAACCCCGGCACACATCCCCTCAATATACGGCACCCCGCTCATCCGGTACAGCACATTCTCAAAATAAAAAGCATCTCCCATCATCTTAGGGCTGGCCACCGCCATAACAACCGCAACCGGAAGCACCCGTAACAGCATCACAATATAATTCCCGCATGTCCTGGACAGGAAAAATACAATTCCCGCCGTCCCAAGTGCCGTCAGGTAACAAAGCCCCGCCAGCGCCAGGCACCAGGTGCCGTATGTCCAGTTTGGAATACAAAACTGCATCACCGCAAACGAATACATTCTGCAAGGCAAAAACACCGCCGTCTCATGCCCTATGAGCAGCCATCCTAAGACCGCAAGCTCCGCGGTCGTTACGAGAAACGCCGTAAGCAGTGCCGCCGCAAGCTGGCTGTTATAAATACGTCTCCCGCTTCTGGTGCTGTACTGTAGCGGAAGCATCCGGCTCATCCGGTCATGCACTAAAAGCGGCGCAAGCAGCATACAAATCGAAAGGCAGATAAAAATCAGCAGATACCCGGCATAAGCCCCCATTGTCTGCGGCACTTCAAACGGCAGTACATTCTGCCACATTTGGCTGCTTCCGAAAAAAGCAGAACGAATCCGTTCCGTCTCTTGCTTGGAATATGTTTTTTCGCCGTCCATTTCCAAGCCCGCCCCATAAGCCTCCCTTGCCCGGTATGCTTCTGACATCCAGGACGCCCCGTACAGGCGTCCTTCGATGTTTCCTGTTTCTTCGCCCTGGAGATAGCTGCGCAAACGCATAGAATCTGCGTAGGCTTCGTTTAAATCCGCAGACGTTCCCTGTGCAGACGCTTCCCGGCTTGCTTCCTGGCAAAACGCGGCATATTGCTCATATGTTGTTAAATTATACTTTTTTCCAAGCTCACTTTCGCGTACGCTCCGATCTGCTTCCTTATGAAGCGCAGGGAGTGTTTTTTCAAAGTCGGACATTTCCTCTGCGGAAATACTCGTCCCATAATTTTGCACCAGCTCTTTTCCTGCAAGCAGGATTCCGGCATTCTGCGCGCCGTTTGGAAAATAATCCACATAAAATTCCAAAAACATCGTGTAATATACAAAACCAAGTACCAGCAGCGCGAGTACGATACCTGGGCGCCAGATTTTTTTCATTTCTTCCATTATCAGACTGCATTTTTTTTTCAATGTCATTTCAAATCCTTCCTATTATAATAGCAAAATCCACAGCTTAACAGTACCGCTGCTGCGACCAGGCAAAGCGCTGCTGCGGCGCACTCCTGCCACGGGATCACCGCATGGATGCCCATATCGGTAAACCACAGCGGATGAAGCAGCCACACTCCTGCCGGCGTCCACATGGCTGCTTCGTAGATGCCCCAACTGCCTGCATTGCCGGCAAGCATGATTACTTCAAGGTTTAACGCGCTTGCCACAAAAACCGCTGCAAATCCAGCATAGCTGTTTTTTGCAAGCAGCCCGGCAAGATAGCCAAGCAGGTAGAAAACAACGGCAAGCACCAGCCCTAATAGCAGCACCGCCGCCAGATACCCGCGCATCGTAAAATCAGCCCACGGCACAAACGGCAGGCGAATCCCCATGGAATACGCATCATAAAACTGCGTCGACATATGCGTCTCCCAGATCTCTCCCAGGCGCCAGCTTCCCGCAAATACCGCACAGGATACAAGCGCCAGCAGGACATACATTGCCGCCGCAAATAACAGCCCGGCAAGCAGCTTTTCCCGCTGCACGCTCCGTCCGCGCCTCGACGTATAGACAAGCTGCCACGTCCGCTCAAACTGCTCGCTTCCACTGCAAAACAGTGCCGCAAACACTGCAAGCAGCAGCCCTTCGGTCAGTACCGCCCGGCACAGCTTTTCAAACAGCGCGTCAAAAATCGTCTTTGTCATGCCCGCCGCACCGACATCCATCGAAGCATCCGAGGCAGCCAGCTTCTGTATCCGCCGCGCCTGCTTTTGGTACTTATGCCCGAGTGCAGCCGCTGTCCATCCGTCCATCCGGTATTTGTTAACGATCAGCGCCGCCGTGTCCAGCGCGTCATACGCTTCAAATATATCCTGCGCTCCTTTCGTCTCCCGCAGCAGCCGCTCCTTTTCCTCACCATCTGAAAAACTCTCCACACGCTCCCAAAACGCGTCTCCCATCCGGCTCCCGGCATCGCGCCTTACCTGCTTAACATACGCCACATAATCCTCTCCATACCGCTCTCCCAGAACCAACTGCATATTAAATACGATGCATAACGCGAAAAATACATACAGCATCGGCACTCTGCACAGCTTTTTCCATTCCCAGCACGCCAGCTCCCAGTAAATTTCTTTTCTATACATCATCCTTCTGCCACTCATCACTTTCGTCTCCGTTTTGATAAATATACAAAAAAGCGTCCTCCAGATTCGGCACTGCCGGTACCGCGCCTTTAATCCCGCGCCGTGTCTTTGAAACGATCCGAAGCATTGTCCCGCGCTCGCCCTGGCACTCGCTTAACAGCAGCTCTCCGTCCTCCAGCACCGTATCTGCCGGCACTTCAAACAGCATTCCGCGCATTCTGTCACAGATCTGCGCCGGCGTCCCGCATCCAAGAATACGATGGCCGCGGATCATAATAATCTGGCTGGCGATCGTCTCTACGTCCGACACAATATGCGTCGATAAAATTACAATCCGGTCGTTGGCAATCCGGTGGATCAGGTTGCGGAAGCGCACCCGCTCCTTTGGATCTAGCCCAGCCGTCGGTTCGTCTAAGATCAGCAGCTTCGGATCATTGAGCAGCGCCTGCGCAATCCCGACCCTTTGCAGCATCCCGCCCGAAAAATGCCGCATTTTTTTATGCTTCACCTCAGACAAGGACACCTGCTCTAACAGCATATCAATCCTCTTTTTTGCCGCGCCGCGCTCCATGCACTGCAATGCCGCCAGATACTTTAAAAACTGCTGCGGCGAATAATTTTTGTAATACCCAAATTCCTGCGGCAGATATCCTAACAGCCCCCGGTAGTCCTCTCCCATCGCCACGATCTCCTCGCCGTTCCAGCGAATCGTGCCGCTCGTCGGATATAAAAGCGTCGTCAGCATTTTAATCAGCGTCGTCTTGCCCGCCCCGTTCGGCGCCAGCAGCCCGTATACGCCGTTTTCAAACGTCAGGCAGACGTCCTTAAGCGCCGTAAATTTACCAAATTTTTTTGTCACATGTTCTACTGAAAGCATGTTTTTTCCTCTTTTCTATTCCAAAATGTTTTATGTTGATACGATTCTACACGATTCTGCACTATACTGCCGCCTCGCAAGGTTCAAAAAAGTACTTTTTCAAAGCCCTGGCATACATGCCTGCACAGACGGCTGCGCAAAGCAGCAGGCAGGCGTTTGGCACGGCTTCCAGCAACACCAGCCCTTTCTCGCCAAAAAACAGCAGGCAGACAGAGAGCACGCCCCACACTGCGGGCGCCGCCGCATACGCCATCCGGTGCCTGAACTTCCATTCCACAAGCGTCTGTATCCACGCATACAAAAACAGCGCCGCCATCGACAGGCAAAGCATTCTGATAACAGAAACCCCGTATCCTGCACGCGCAAACACCCAAAGCTTCACGCCTGCAAGCAGCACGGCAGACGCCCCGCCGAATAACAAAAGCCGCAGCACCGTCATCTGCCGAAGCGACATCCTGCACACCATCAGTATCTCATACATGCCTGCCATCCGCTCCTTCCATACCGTAAGAAGATGCAGCATCGCATACAGTACCGGAGACGCTAAAAAAAACAGCATTCCCAAAAACTGCGGGCTGTTTTTCGCCGCCTCGTATACTGCTGCCCAAAGCGCACCGTCCAGCAGCAAAGCAAGCAGCATACAGTCCCATACTCCAAAGCAGACGCCCCGGATTCCTGCTGCTCCCAAGAGATTAAGAAGCGCGCTTGTAAGCTTCTGCGGCTTTAATACGCTGTGTTCCACAATGTATGCGATCCGCCGTTCCCTTTCATCTGCTCCCAGGACAGGTGTCTGTATGCCGAGACCTGCCCATGCATGATTCTCTGTGCTTTTTTTTCTGTTTTGTTCTGTAAGCTTTTCTTTCTTTTGATTCGTTCTTACACTAATATCCTTCTTACTGCCTGGCTCCATTCTGCTCTCCTTCCTGTCCTTCTTCCATTCTTTTTTCCTGCTCTTCTTTACTCAATCGTTTCCCAGCTCTTTGCGGATCTTTGCTGCCATCCGGTAGTACTGTGCCTTGATTTTGGATTCCGGCTGTCCTAACAGGGCGGCAATCTCAGGAAACGGATATTCCCCGTACACCCGCAGGCGAAACACCTCCTGCACCTGCGGCTCCATAGCGCATACCAGCTCTTCTGCCTGCCGGAGCATCTGCTGGTTCCTCATATGTTTCACCACCTCCTCTGCAAAATCACGCTCGTCTGGAAGCTCCTCGCCTTCCATCGGCAAATACTGTACTTTGCTGCGCCGTCTTAAGTCAATCACTTTATGCGAAGCGATATGATAAAGCCATGTCCGAACGCCCGCCTTTTTCGCATCATAGGAAGCGATGGAACGAAATGCCGCAAAAAAGCATTCCTGTGTCAGATCCAGCGCATCCTCCCTGTTTCCAACCTGCCTGTACACAAACGCGTAGATATCGTCATAATAAGCATGTACCAGCGCATTTGCAGCCTTCTTAGAACCGTGCCGCACAATCTCTCGTACCCACTTTTGCTCCTGCTCCAAGCCTTCACCTCCCTGCTGCCTGTTTCGTGCCCTGCCTGTTTATATATTCGTCAGAAATCGGAAATCGTTGCATAAAAAAATAAGGCTGTGAAAATTTTTTCGTTTCTCACAGCCTTATCTTCCATTGCAAAATCAGTCTCCCTCTTCCATCATCGGCGCCGTATTCTCCCAATCAAAGAGCGTTTTTTCTATTTTTTTGTACCAGCCTTTTTGGAAAAACACGCACTTTGCCGAAACCGAGGACACACGCACACGGCAGCTTCCTCCGCAGTGCTTCAAATAAGAGCACTGCGCGCATTTTTCTTTTTGTCCCGACAACTGCCCAAATGCCGTACAGATCCCGTTCAAATATTCTCCGCTTTGCAGCAGCGCCTGTAACCCGTCCGTTTTGACATTTCCTATAAGCTCGCTGTGCGCACCGCACATTCCTGAAAGCTGCATACAAGGATAGAGATCCCCATTCGCCGCTACCGCCGCTATTCCACGGCTTGCACGGCATATGGGCACACTTCCCCGGTATTTTCCCGCAGCATATTCCACAGGGCGCATCCGGTAGGACTTCGTTTGCGGAAACAGTGCTAAAAACTCTTCGATATCTATGTTCATATGGTGATACTTTTTCCTGTATCCCTCTGTAAACCGCAGCATTTTTTCATAATACTCTTCAACGTCCGGGCATACATCGCCTGCGTTTTCTTTCAAGCGCAGCGGGCCCAACGTACGTATGAGGCACATTTCATCTGCGCCCATCTGGTCCAGCAGTTCCGCAGCCGCCAGGATGCACGCAGCACTCAGCCGATGTACATTTGCCTGTACGCTGACGCTGAATCCATGCTCCACGCACAGCCGGACTGCACGCAGCATATCCGCTTGTGCATTCTTGTTCCCGCTTCCGTCAAAGCATATTTTGATCAAAGGCTTGCAGCCAATGTCACACAACCTGCCAAGCGCTGCCTGATTAATAAAACACCCGCTCGTATGCAGGTCGCTGACATACATCCCATTGGCATAAATGCATTCGATCATCTCAAAGAAATGCTGATGCAGCATCGGCTCCCCGCCGGCAATCGTCACGGCGTTAATCCCGCATCTGCGTGCCTGTTCGATCAGCGTCCTGGCTTCCTTTAGCGTCCATTCGCTCACCTCAGACGCGTTGTCGTCGGCATTTTGGCAGTGCAGGCAGTCGTAACTGCATTTTTCCGTAATTGCCCAGCTCATTGCAGGTACGTAACGGTTGTCACACTTCAAATACTTTTGCCAATCCGTAAGCGCCGCGCCTTGTTTCGCAGGAGCAATAAACCCGTTCTCCATAAATCTCTTCACAAGAGGATCGTTAGGCTCCAGCTCTGTTTTCCCGTCGCACTGCATCAAAAAATCAAATTCATCCTTATAAAGCCCCTGTGCGCTTTTCCTTCCCTTTCTGTAATATGCGTACGGCACAAAGCGCCATGAACGCAAAGCAATCTCTGCATTTAATAGATAACCGTTCATTTGGATGTTCCTCCCTCTGCCTTTTCTCAAAAACGATCTCATTGCGGCTTTTTATGCCAACATGAACTATATCGCAGCAGATTAGAAAAAACAATCCTTCTGGCAGGAACATCCATTTTCTGGCAGGAACGTCATTCATACTTCTTTTTTCTTCTTTAATAGCCTTCTTTGCGCCGCTGCCTGCGCAGCTCGTTTCGCTTCTGTCCGCCTGCCCACTCCTCGCGCTCGGCTTCGGATTCCAGCATAAGCTTCGGCACCGCGGACGGGCTGCCGTTTTCATCCACCGCAACCATCACAAGATATGCCCGGTTGATGCTTTTGCGCATCCCCTGGTAATCCTCCACATACGTATCGACGCGCACCTCCATCGAGGTATGCCCCACGTACGTCACCCTGCCGATCAGCACTACCATATCGTCCTGGTAGGCTCCCGCCTTAAAATGCAGGTTGTCGATAGCGGCTGTTGTGACCAGCTTGCCCGAATGCCTTCTGCCGACAATTGCCGCGATCTCGTCAATCCACTGCATCAGGCAGCCGCCGAACAGCCTGCCCTGCGGATTGATGTGCCTGGAACGTACGACATAGACCTGTTCCGTCTTGGAATCCTGTACTTTTTTTACTGGCTGCTTTTGCATCTCCATCGTTTGATCCATAGTTCTCCTTTTCCTTTAAAAAATCTCATAAGCCGGATATGCCCGGTCAAAATAAAACCCTCTAATTGATACGCGATAATACCAACAGAATGCCACTCAATACCACATTCCCACTCATATCCAACGCACGAAAAACATCTGTATAATATTCTCTTATATATGCCAACGCAGCTTTGATATCAACTTTTTCCAAATCCATGCAAATACTGCTTACGATAGATTCCTGCCTAACAGAAGTCATCCCAAATAAAGGAAACCTTGTATATAAACAGACAGCCTTAGAAAGCAAGCCTTCGTTTTCATTCATTTTCATGCTGCATTTCATTCGATTGCAGTCTCTGCAATTAATTTTATAAAACTTGCCATTACCTCTTGAAACATTATTAATCATGCAGTTGCGCAAATTGCTATTTAATATATCTTTATAACATTTCTCTAATGTCTTTCCATCTGGAACAGGGTATTTAAAATCCTCATGAATCACATAAGATAAATACATCGATTTTTTGTCTTTTGCCACTTTAAAATCATAATATAAACTTAACATTTTAATGATGTAATATTCCATGCACATGATTGGCAGTACAAAAATATTGCTTCTGCCACATGAAACAACAATTTGAACTATGGCACTATATTTATCTATTGTAATTCTGTTGTCTGGTACAGTATCGACAAACGCATATACAATATCGTTGCTATTGCTGCTGCATAAATCTGATATATCATCTATCATATGATCTATTCCACCAGAAAAAATAAATTTAACGCCTTCAATATTTTCAGATAACAACATGCTGCTAGGTGAAAAAGAATCATCCTCAAAAATAAAAATATATCCCATTTATACCCCCGTTTTTAGCTTATTGTCACAGTAATTGATAAAATACACCCCGATATCCTGATAGTTGCTTTTTAGCGCTGTGGCATAATGCAGGGATATAAAGATCATAGAATTAGTACAAGACTCTATCAGCTCATTAAATAACGTGCTGTTTAGATACAGGTCTGCATTGTCCAAGCAGATCATATCTGCCTTTGACAGTTCATTCATTCTGCTTTTTAATAATTCCTCTCCAGAACCATTCATAAGGTCACTTGAATCAAATTTACTGTACCGCAAATGGTTTTTAAGACAATATAAGCTTAAAAATGAAAACAAAAGTGTTTTTCCTGTACCAGATAATCCGCTTAGTATATTTACTCTATTCTTAAAATTTACGTTTACAAAAATAGCCCCAAAATTCTCATTGAGCGATAACATGGCAACTGCCTCCTTATTTTGCAGCATACTCTCTTAAATATGTGATTAGTTTTATCCAGCTATGGAACTCCCTGCCGTGTACGAACACCTTGCATTGATCCGTGTACCCATTGCCAAACGACACTGGATACTCCCATAATATATTGCCCTCCTGGATGAGTGGTAAAAGTTTAAATACATTATTACCACATTCGCATACATTAAAGCAAACATCAGGATGATAATAAATGTTCAGCAATGTTTTTGCGCCAGTGCTTAGCGTATTTTTATATAAGTTACATACACCTGTTCTTTTACTAGTATAATTATTCTCGTCAAAATAATCCGCGCAATCTATATCACTTAATACAAGCCTTGTAAACTTGTCATCCTTCAATGTACATCCTATAAAATAAATATCGTTTAAATCTATGATCTGCATGTTACTGATGTCTTTACGGTTTGTATATATATTTAACATAACTGCCCCTTTTTAAGTATCCTGGTCAATTTCATAAGCCGGATATGCCCGGTCAAAATGATAACCCAGCTTTTCCGCCAAAGCTACAGACCACAGATTCTGCGCATCCCAGCTAGGATACCAGCCGCGCTCCAGGCATTCCAAAACCAGCTTTGCCCCGCATACACTGGCAAGCCCTTTTCTGCGGTAATCTTTTCTTGTATCGATCTCAACTTCGATCCCGCCGGCATACCCGGAATAAGACGACGCTCCAGAAACAGGCTCGCCATCCTTACATATCACTGCCCCAATCCCGTACTTTTGATACGCCTGATAACTTGAATACTGCGATACCCAGTCTTTGCACCAGCTTATATGTACTAAACGCCCAAACATCTCCTCATCGACCATCCGAAGCTCATAGCTGTCTGACAGACTGTCTACGATCGATTGCAGACGTTTTTTGTCAAATACTTTTGGTTCTTTTTTGATCGCATAGCGTGTCACTTTTTTTGCCTTGTTTTTATAACATGACTCTATGCAGGCTGCAATGGCGTCGTTCTGGGGTACGATAATCCGAAACTTCTTTCGCTGCGGGTCGTACTGCGCAAGCTCTGTGTTTGGCTTTCCTGCCAGAAAATAGAAGTCCCCCAGCACAGCCATTGCACAAGCAGGATTTTCGATATTGTCCGTATAGATCTTTCCCATGATACCTTGTAGGCATGACCAGATCATTGTTTCGTGCCATCCTTTAAATAGAGGTGCTGCTTTTTGTGGAATGTTTAATTCATAAATCACTGTCATTTCCTCCGTTGCTGCCTTTATTCTATCATGTGAAATACGCATTGTAAAGTATTCGTGTTATATTAGAAGATGCTGCTTTTTGTGGAATTGCTTTGATTCAGTGTTGCTTTTTTGAGAAGAGGACGCTGGAGGAAGGGGAGCGGGGCTTGCTTCCTGTTCC
>CAMUPC010000136.1 GCA_947090545.1 uncultured Eubacterium sp.
TTAACCTTCTGGAACGGACGCCGCCCGGACGTGCCAATCCCCTCTCCCAGCGTCCCTCCGCCAATCCCCCCCCAAAAAAAAAACATTCCATTCTGGTATACATCCAGTCTAGGAAGCTATAAGAAAGCAGGAAAACCACATGCTATTCAATTCATTTCATTTTCTCCTATTTTTCCCAGCAGTCGTACTGGCATATTTTATAGTCCCCGCCAAACTGCGCTATCTCTGGCTGCTCGCAGCAAGCTACTACTTTTACATGAGCTGGAATGCCAAATACGCAGTCCTGATCGCATTTTCCACATTCGTCACCTGGGCAAGCGGGCTGCTGTTAAGCGTATGCAAAAAGCATGGAATCAAACATACGGCAGGAAAATGGGTCGTTGCGCTGAGCTTTCTCATCAATCTGGGCATTCTCGCCTTTTTCAAATACTTTGATTTTGCACTGGGCAATGTGAATGCCCTTCTTAGCAGGATGGGCTTTGCAGCCATCGAGCGGCGTTTTGACTTGGTCCTGCCGGTGGGAATCTCGTTTTATACGTTTCAGGCACTGAGTTATACGATGGATGTTTACCGGGAAGAGATTGAGCCGGAGAAAAATATAGCGAAATATGCGTTGTTTGTATCGTTTTTTCCGCAGTTGGTGGCAGGGCCGATCGAGCGGTCGAAGAACTTGCTGCGCCAGATCGATGCGATCGACCGTGTCAGTATTAGGACGCTGTATGATTATGACCGGATTGCCAGCGGGCTGCGTATTATGCTTTGGGGTTATTTTCAAAAGATGGTGATTGCAGACCGGATTGCGATTTTGGTGAACACGGTGTTTGATTCCTGGTATTTTTATGGGACGGTTGAGCTGGTGCTGGCTGCTGCGGCGTTTTCCATCCAGATTTACTGCGATTTTAACAGCTATTCTACGATTGCGGTTGGAGCGGCTAAGGTTATGGGATTTACGCTGATGGAAAATTTTGATACGCCGTATTTTGCAAGAAGCATCCAGGAATTTTGGCGCAGGTGGCATATTTCGCTCAGCACATGGTTTAAAGACTATTTGTATATTCCGCTGGGCGGCAGCCGTTGCAGCAAGCTGCGCAGGTACAGGAACCTATTGGTTACCTTCCTGGTCAGCGGGCTGTGGCATGGGGCAAGCTGGCATTTTGTCGTCTGGGGCGGCATTCACGGGGCGTTGCAGGTGGCTGCCGCGGAGACAAGAGGGCTGCGTGACAGGCTCTATGAGCGGTTCCATACAAAACGTGCGTCCTTTAGCTTTCAGCTTGGACAGGTTGCTTCGACGTTTGTACTGACAACGTTCGCATGGATTTTTTTCCGGGCGGAATCGCTTTCGCAGGCGTTTAGCTATATTGAAAGGATCTTTACAAAACCGGACTGGTGGGCGCTGTCGGATGGGACAGTTTATCGGCTTGGGCTGAAACGGATGGAAATGAATATCCTGCTGTCGTCACTTTGGGTTTTGTTTGCAGCCAGCATGGTCAAATATAAAAACCACGAGACACTGGACGTATTTTTAACGAAGCAGTGCGCGTGGTTCCGCTGGCTTGCTGTTGCCGGGCTGTTTGCCTATGTCTTTTTGTTTGGGATCTATGGGCCGGGATTTGATGCCAGCCAGTTTATTTATTTTCAGTTTTAAAATGGCAGGGGAATCTTGCGGATCGTATGATTTGGCTGCCGGGCTGCGGTTTTACGGCTCCTGTTCAAATACGGGGTCTGCCGGGTATCCGCCGCCGCATTTTTGCATGGCGCGCTGGACGCTGTCGGCAGAGTTGCCCCAGTCCTTGTCTTTGTTGCGGTAATCGTTTTTTTCTACAAACCAGGATACCTCGCTTTGCAGGCGCGTGAGGTTTTCAGACATCAGTGCCGACGCTGTTTCAAAAAACGCCTGCTTTTCTGCGTCGGGCAGCTTATCCTCGCTGCATTCCAAAAGGTCGCGGAAATGCGGCAGGCAGAAGCCCTTGCTGTTTGCGAACGCTTCTTTAAAATCGCTGTTTTTGCGGTACAGGTCAAAAAACGTATCCAGATACCGGTTGTAAATCTGGTTAAAATGATCACAGACATAGCAGGAGCGTTCTTTTTTGTCCAGCCAAGCGCCAAGCGGGGTTTTTGCCGGCGTGTTTGCTGTCTGCGTACGCTTCATGCGCTTTAAGAGACTGGATTTGCCGGGCGTAAAGCCGCGAAGCTGTTCGGTAAGTTCTTCATTTAATTTTTTCAGGTGTGTGCTTAAAATCAGCGCGCTTCCCAGCCGGTTGCCGTAATCGTACATCATCTTATAATGGTGGCGGCAAAAGCCGAGCGCGTCGGTCTTTTCCCGGATATAATCTTCCATATAGGCGGAGCCCAGGATAAACGAGACGGCGTGCTGTTCTGCCGCGCGTTCCAGATAGCAAAACGGGCATTCGTCGCCGGCGCGGAAGGCTTCGATTAGAGGAAGCGTGGAAATATCTTTTTTCATCAGTAGTTACCTCAATTCGTCGATATACTTTTTATCAATAATGACAAGCACCGAGTCCCCGCTTTCAAACGGCTGGTCAGGGTTGAGCATCGTTGTAAGCTCTCCGCCGCGTCGGAGCGCGACGACGTTCAGCTTATGCTTCTGGCGCAGTGAAAGCTCCTTTAAGCTGTGCCCAATCCATTCCTGCTTGGCGCTTATCTCAACCATGCGTACCCGTTTGGACAGCTCAAAGAAGTCGATAAAATTGCCGTTTACGATATTCCTCGCAACACGGATACCGCCGTCGCGTTCCGGTGTTACGATTTTGTCAGCGCCGATGCGCTCTAAAATAGAAGTCATCGTAGCGTTGCGGGATTTTGCCAGGATAAACGGTACACCGGCTTCTTTTGCAGCCATAATCGTCATGATGCTCGCTTCCAGGCAGCTTGTCATTGTCACAATCACGCCGTCCATATTGGAGATGCCGAGCGTGTCAAATGCGTGGAGTTCGGTGGCGTCTACCTGGACAGCCATTGTGACATGCGGTGCGATATCGCTGACCAGATCTTCGTCTTTATCGACTGCCATTACGTCTGCGCCTGCTGCCATGAGTTCTTCTGCGACGCTTCTTCCGAACTCGCCTAAGCCGAATACGGCGTATGAGTTTTTGGTTTCTTGTTTTTTCATTGATTTTTAATATCCTTTCCCGTTTTTATAGTATGAGCAGCCGGAGGGTGTGTGTATTCGGTGGAGGTTTTTGGCTGGTGGGACGCTGGAGGAAGGGGAGCGGGGCTTTCTTCCTGTTCCGATTCCAAAATGTAAGGAGCCCTAGGCATCCTGCGTTTACGTTGTGGCACCGTCCGGGCGCGGCACCTAGTTCGCCCTGGCGTTCCGCCAGCAGCTAAAGGTGCCGCTTGGCTTCGCCCCTGTGTTATCGAGCAGGATACCAAGGGCTCCTAACATTTTTCCATAGTCACAGGAAGAAAGCCCCGCTCCCCTTCCTCCGGCTGTTTATCGCAAGCGCTAAAAAGGATGGATTCCTCTGCGACATTGCTGCAAAGAAATGAGGAACTGCCCACTTTTTTCCATATGCATTAACATAACTGAAACCAGCTTGTAGAGCGGGTTAGAAATCAGCTTAACATAAGCTCTGTTTTTATCCCTTGATTTACATTGTTGTTGAAATAGAATATCCCGAGCAAACGGAAAGCAGAAAGCCCCTAATTTATGAGCATTCCACAAATATTGTACAAATGACCATACCAAAAAAGTTCTTTATACTGCGTACCGTTATTTTTGCTGAACTCTGGAAAACCAGCCGGGAGAGGGGATTGGCACGCCCGGGCAGCGGCCTTGGAAGAAGGTTTAGAAGCCCTTAGCATCCTGCTCGACAAAAGCAGGGGCGAAGCCAAGCGGCACCTTTAGCTGCTGGCGGAACGCCAGGGCGAACTAGGTGCCGCGCCCGGACGGTGCCACAGCGTAAACGCAGGACGCTTAGGGATTCTTAACCTTCTGGAACGGACACAGCCCGGGCGTGCCAATCCCCTCTCCCGGCGTCCCTCCAGCCAAAAATCCACCACTCATCGAAACAACACTGAATATTTCTACCCAACAGCAACATGCTCCTCCGGCAGCTTTGCCGCAGTCTGCTTATCACGCATCGTAAACACCAAAACCATCGAAATCGGCCCAATACGCCCCAAATACATACAAATACATAGGATGATTTTCCCCGCAATCCCCACCGTTGCCGTATAATCCCTGGAGATACCAACCGTACCAAGCGCGCTGTATACCTCATAGATCTGGTCCACGGCTGCTCCCGGCTCAAAGATCATAAGCGCAATAATCGCCACAATGCTTGCAAAAAAACTGATCAGCACAACAGACAGCGCCTTTCTTGCCGTCTTTGGCTGGATTCTTCTGTGAAAGCAGAGAATATCCTCCCGCCCGCGGATCGTTGCAATAACGGCAAGCAGGATAATCGCAAGCGTCGTCGTCTTTACGCCCCCGGCAGTACCGACCGGGGAACCGCCGGTAAACATAAGCAGCAGCGTCACAATGACAGACGGTGCTGTAAGGGCGCTTTGTGAAATTGTAACAAAGCCTGCCGTGCGTGTCGTTACGGATTGGAAGCAGGCGGCAAGCGCCTTTTGTCCCAGCGTAAAGCTGCCGATTGTCTTTGGGTTATCGTATTCAAATGAAAAGTAGAGGACTGCTCCGGCAAACAGCAGGAATCCGGTCATTACAAATACAATTTTAGAATGCAGGTTCAGGTAAGCCCAGATACTTCTGTGGCGGGTTTCTGTAGCGAACCTCTTTTTGCAGGCGTTTAAAAAATCGAACCAGACAATAAATCCAAGCCCGCTGAGGATAATCAGCGACATCGTTACGACATTGATCCATACATCGTGTACATAAGGGATCAGGCTTTCTGCCCCGATTAAGTCAATGCCTGCATTGCAGAAGGCAGAAATCGAA
This sequence comes from uncultured Eubacterium sp., assembly GCA_947090545.1. Taxonomy (GTDB): domain Bacteria; phylum Bacillota; class Clostridia; order Lachnospirales; family Lachnospiraceae; genus Eubacterium_J. Next base: position 4,925 of record CAMUPC010000136.1, read on the forward strand.
TGAAACACGCTGTACCAGATGCCTTTTGGCCCAAATTCTGCCACAAAGCGGGGCAGGTAAAGCAAAGCGCCCGCGCCCTCGACCAAAAAGGTGCCTAAAAATACTTTGCGCAAAAAGACGACAAGCCCCTGCATCGTCTCCAGGTTAAAAGCGTCGCCCAAAAGCATCCGGCTGCTTAAGGACAGCTTTTTCCCAAGCAGCATGTTAAATACCGTCGTAATCGCCACGACGCCCAGCCCGCCGATCTGGATGAGCACAAGAATCACGATATGCCCGAACAGGTTCCAGTGGCTTGCCGTTGTCACCGTTACAAGCCCGGTCACACATACGCAGCTTGTTGCTGTAAATACAGCGTCTGCAAACGGAGTTGCGTTTCCGTCTGCGGAAGTAAGGGGCGTGGCAAGCAGTAAAGAGCCGATTAGGATGATAAATAAAAAGCTGAATGTAATAATCTGCGTGGTCGTCAGATGTTTTTGCAAAAATCCCATGATGTCCTCGATTCTGTTTCAATTGCTGTTTTGATTACATCCAGTCTAACATAGTTGGGGAGAATTTGCTACTAAAAAATAAGAGCAGCGGAGAAGGGGAGAACTTTTCATGATCGTAAAGATAACATTTTCATACAAATTGTTACCTTTAAGTATTCTATACCAATTCTTGTTTTTTTGCAACAGAAACAAAAAAATTGTATAAAATTACTAGATCTTTTCAGAATTCTGTCTCTCTTATTATTAAATATCTATAAGGAATGACGCATATTTTCATGTTTGGTTTCTTTTGCAGTTTGAGTATTTTTGCGAGTACACAAAGAGGCAGGGAACGGCATGTGCTTTGGGTTGTATTTGGATTCCTTGGTTTCTGCGGTTTTTCATAATGAATGACAAATAGAATGCATAACATTTTGTATGAAAATGTTATGTATGAAAATCATAGTTTGTTTTTGCGGACGATAGGCAGAGGGTACAGAATGGAGGAAGTCATGAAAGAGTTGGATTATGCCAGGATGGGGATGCGTATTCGGCAGGTCAGGAAAGTAAAAGGATGGTCGCAGGAGGAGCTTGCGAAAAAGTGCGGTATCAGCATGTCTTTTTTGGGGCATATCGAGCGGGGAACGAGGATTATGAGCCTGGAAACCTTTGTCAGTATATGCGGGGCGCTGGAGACGGATGCGGATGAGCTGTTGTGGGGAGAAGTGCGCCCGTCTGATGCGGTGCTGGAGCTTTGGGCGCCGCCGCGGACGCAGGATGCAAAACAGATGCATACGGACAGTTATGCCATGTATGTAAAGATCATGAAATCAGTTGCAGAGATTATGAGTGAGGCTTGAAAGAACCATGAGTAAAAAACAACCGGTACTGATGCTTGCGTCCGTTGCTTCGATGATCGACCAGTTTAACCTGCCAAATATCCGCCTGATGCAAAAGCTTGGATACGAAGTGCATGTCTGCTGCAATTTTTGCGAAGGGAATACGTGTGATAAAAAGAGGATTCAAAAGCTTTGCAGGATGCTTAAGCATAGGAAGGTTATATGCCACCAGTGGGACTGCCCCAGAGTTTTTTCTCCAGGGCGCTGTTATCGGGCATACCGCCAGTTGCTGCTGCTTACCGAAAAGTATTCGTTTGCATGGATGCACTGCCATTCACCGATTGGCGGGGCGCTGGCAAGAATCGTGGCGCTGCGGCGCGGCATACGGGTTATTTATACGGCTCATGGATTTCATTTTTACCGGGGAGCGCCATTTGTAAACTGGCTGCTGTTTTATCCGGTGGAAAAACTGCTGTCATATTATACAGAGGTATTGATTACGGTCAACCAGGAGGATTTTCAGTTTGCAAAGCACAGGCTGTATGCCAGGCGGACGTACAGGATTCCAGGCGCAGGAATTGATACAAGCTATTTTTCGGATACGAAAACACAGATGTCAAAACAGGCGTTTTGCAAACAATATAAGCTGCCCGAGAATGCAAAGCTGATGCTGTCGGTAGGGGAATTAAGCAAAAGGAAAAACCATCAGTTTGTGATTTCCATGATGCCGAAGCTGCCGCCGTCTGTCTGTTATCTGATCTGCGGGCAGGGGGATCTGCACGCGCGCCTGGCTGCGCTGGCTGAAAAAAAGGGTGTGGCAGAGCGTGTCCGGTTTTTGGGATATAGGGAGGATGTGCGGGAGCTGTACGCGCACGCGGACCTGTTTGTATTTCCTTCTGTACAGGAAGGATTGCCGGTTGCCCTTCTGGAAGCAATGGCGAGCGGATTGCCCTGCCTGGCGTCGGATATTCGGGGGAACAGGGAATTAGTGCGCATTGCAGGCGGCAGGTATACGCCAGGGGATGGTGCAGATTTTTTAAGAAAGGCGAAGGCACTGCTTTTGCAGCCGGGCGTAAGGGAAGAAAACCGGGAGAATATGCGAAAGCAGGCGGCTTTCTATGACCACAAAGCAGTCAGTAAAAAAATGTACCAGATTTATCAAAGGAAGGAATTGAAGAAGAGAAAATGAAGAAAGGGTGGATGCAGCTATGGAAGTATTTCCTGCTGTTGGAAGCGGTACTGCTTTGCTTTCTGGGGCTGTTTTATGTTTCCTGCAAACCGCAGCTTTATCAAAGGAAATCGGCTGGAACGGTGGAAGCCTTTCCCGCGACCAATGATGTCGGGGAGCTGGTGCAGGGTGTTACGGCAGAGCAGGTGTATACTTCACAAATGGATGTGATCGAAAAAATCGGTGTTATGGTATCCGGTTACGGGCGGGATGCAGCACAAAAGCTGTATATCCGATGTGAGGACCTAAACCGCGGGTGTGTCATTGCAGAAGCGGTATTTTTGACAAAGGAGCTTGGAATTGGCGAATATGTGTATTTGAAGCCTTCACAAACGATGGCGGCACAAAACGTGCCGGGCGGATATGAAGCCGAGCGCGGGGCTTTGGTTAAAATTACGCTCTATAGTGACGGGGAAGCAGGAAGTGTGCCGACGGTATTTTACCATGCAGGAGAGGTTTTAGATAACCGTAAGGTTGCACAGGATGCACGGTTTAGTGTCAATGGCGAAGCTGTAGCGGGGACGCTGTGTTTTACGGTGGATGGGTATGACCGCGTATGGACAGGCCCGAATTACGGGAAGCTTGTGTTTGCCGCACTGCTGCTTGCGGCGGCGGTTTATTGGGCAGCGGCGCTGCGCTTTAAAAACGGCAGGCGGGAATACTTGTTTTCTACTGTATCCGCAATGCAAAAATACAGATTTTTAATTCACCAGCTTGTATCGCGGGACTTTAAAGTGCGGTATAAACGGTCTGTACTTGGTGTGTTTTGGAGCTTTTTAAATCCTCTTTTGATGATGATAGTACAGTATGTCGTGTTTTCACAGTTATTCAAATCAGATATTAAGAACTATCCGGTATATCTGCTGTCTGGATTGGTTGTATTTAATTTTTTTACCGAAGGCGTGAACCAGGCGCTTTCCTCGATCGTAGGAAATGCCGCGCTGATTTCCAAGGTGTATATGCCAAAGTATGTGTATCCTGTGACAAGGGTGCTTTCCTCTGGAATCAATCTTTTGATGTCATTGATTCCGCTGATGCTGGCCGCTGCTGTGACAAAGGAGCCATTTACCAGGGCTTACCTGATGCTGCCGTATGTTTTGTGCTGCCTTGTCGCATTTACGATTGGTTTTGGGATGATATTGGGTGCTTTGATGGTGTTTTTCAGGGATATCCAGTTTTTGTGGGGCATTTTAAGTATGCTGTGGATGTATTTAACGCCGCTGTTTTATCCATTGTCGATTATTCCTGCCGCTTCCAGGCATTTATACGGTTATAATCCGATGTACTTTTTTGTTGGGGCGGTCAGGGAGATTGTGATGGAAGGCTGCGCACCGCAGCCGGCAGTCTTTTTGAAGTGTACGCTTGTCGCGTTTGCGGCGCTGCTTGCAGGAGGGCTTTTATTCAAAAAAACACAGGATCAATTTATTTTCTATTTATAAGGAGGGCGTTGTGGGTACGAAGGCAGTATCGGTGGAAGATGTATCATTGCGATTTAAAATCGAGCATAACCGTGCTGATACGCTGAAAGAATTTGTTGTAAGATGGATCAAAAAAGACCTTGGCTCCGAAGAGTTCTGGGCGCTGCGCCATGTATCGTTTCAGGTGGACAAAGGGGATGTGGTAGGAATTATCGGCTGCAATGGTGCCGGCAAAAGCACGTTGCTAAAGGTGGTTTCCGGGATTATGAAGCCGACGTCGGGCAGGGTTTTTATAAACGGTACCGTAGCGCCGATGCTGGAGCTTGGCTCTGGATTCGACCATGAGCTGTCCGGCAGGGAAAATATTTATCTAAACGGTGCGATCCTGGGCTACAGCAAAAGGCTGATTGACAGCAAATACGAACAAATCCTGGAATTTTCCGAGCTTGGGGATTTTATCAAAGCACCGATCCGTACGTATTCGTCCGGGATGCTGGCAAGGCTTGCGTTTTCAGTAGCATGTATTATTGAGCCGGAGATCCTGATTGTGGATGAGATCTTGTCAGTCGGAGACGCGAGCTTTCAGGAAAAGAGCAGGAGGAGAATGATGGAGCTTATGGGCGGCGGAACGACCGTGTTTTTTGTTTCGCACAATCAGAAACAAATCCAGGAAATGTGCAGCAGCGTGATCTGGATGGAGCACGGAGCGGTCGTAAGGATCGGAGATCCTGGGCAGGTACTTTTGGAATATGAACAATTTTTAGAAAAGGAAACAGCGGGTGGAGCACAGTGACAGCTACAGAAAAGGTTTTCTTTAGTGTGATTATCGCCGCGTACAATGTGGAGCACGAGATCGCAGCATGTCTTACTTCCATCTGTAAGGCACACTGTCCGCAGACCGAGATCATAGTCGTGCTGGGAGCTTCCAAAGACCGGACGAATGAGATTTGTGCGGATTATGAGAAGCAGGGGTTGGTGAAATGTGTGATGCAGGATGGAAAGGGCTTGTCGAATGCCAGGAATTGCGGAATACGCCATGCCTCGGGTTTCTATCTGACATTTGCGGACGCGGATGACTGGGTGGTAACAGAGCGGTTTGCGGCATTTGTACAGTGTTTGCGCCGTGCCGCAGAAAAAAGACAATTTCGTGCGCCTTTTGATGTACTGGCAAATGATTACCTGGTTGGAGACAACAGAGGGAACGTGTTGTTTGTAACCAGGCAGATACAAACGATAAGAAAAAACAGGAAGCAGGAAAGAAAATTAACGAAGGATTTGATTTCTGAATTTGCTGGCTCCAAAGGGACGTTTTGGAATGCCTGGAGGTATGTTTACCGGACAGCTTATCTAATGGAACAGGGCAGGGCTTTCTGGGAAGGGCATACATGCGAGGATCTGGAATTTGCAGTAAAAACACTTTTGGATACAAGGCGCGTTATCCTGGTTCATATGCCGTATTACTGCTATTGCCCGGTGCGCCCGTATTCGCTGATGCACCGTAAGGATCTTGTGATGATACGGGATTTCTGGATGGTAGAGAGAAATTTATTGCAGATTTGCGGATGCGAATCGTCTCTGGATACAAGGGAAATAGAAGAAAAATTAAAGAAGCTTTTGATATGGAATTTGCCTGATATCTGGGAGGTAGGGCGCCGGGAGCGGCGGGGCGCATTGCTGGGATATGAAATGCTGATTAAAGAAATAGGGCTGCCGGAGCAGGGGTGGGAAAAATATGCCGGAAGGCTGTGTCGGTGGGGCGGTATTGGAGTTGTCAGCGGGATTTTGTATTGTGCGAAATGGATACGCAGGGCATACAGATACCATGAGAAGATCATGATGTGCAGATCGATGGAATGAATTGTTGTGCAGCGAAATTTTAGTTAAATATTGCAGTTTTGCGTGGGTACGGACGCCGGGAGAGGGGATTGGCACGCCCTGGCTGCGTCCGTTCCAGAAGGTTAAGAAGCTCTAGGCATCCTGCGGAACGCTGTGGCACCGTCCGGGCGCGGCACCTAGTTCGCCCTGGC
>CAMUPC010000137.1 GCA_947090545.1 uncultured Eubacterium sp.
TAACCTTCTGGAACGGACGCAGCCAGGGCGTGCCCATCCCCTCTCCCAGCGTCCGATTCCGCAAAAACCCCCCGCACGCATCCCCTTATTTCCATTTTATCCAGGCAAGGATATTGTAATTTAAAAAATGCATGGTATAATTTATGCAGTGATGGAGCAGAAAAAGCAGCTGCTCACATCTGCGGTGCTTACACTCACAGCGGAAAGAAATCCGACAAGCAGCTCCATCCAGATACAACGATTGCAGCAGGAAAGAAGCAGCGCAGCCTGCCGCAGGGATGGAGGAAAGCATGGCAACAATCAAGGATGTGGCAAGCGACGCAGGCGTGGCGGTCGGCACTGTCTCAAAGGTGTTAAACGGACAGTATGTCAGTGAAAAAAATAAACAGAAGGTGGAGGAATCCATCAAAAAACTAGGATACCAGATGAACTACTATGCGCGGGGGCTGAGGGCAAGCTATACGTATACGGTCGCCGTAATTGTGCCGGATATTTTAAATCCGTTTTTTGCCTGCCTCGTTTCTTATATAGAAAAAGAGCTGTATCGGAATGGCTATAAGATGTTTTTGTGCCAGTCACAAAACGATGCGGAAAAAGAAGTATATTATTTAAAGCTCGTGCGCCAAAACCGGGTGGACGGGGTGATCGGGATTACGTTTAATGAAACAGAGCCGTCGCTGTCTGTAGATGTGCCGATTGTAATGATTGACCGGCATCTGGAGTCGGACAACTGCTGCGTAGCTTCCGACAATTTCCATGGCGGGGAGCTTGCGGTGCAAAAGCTTTTGTCTGGGGGAAGCAACAGGCTTTTGTATATCCGTACCGGGTCGCGTTTAAACAGCGAGACATTAAAGCGTGGGCAGGGATTTGAAGCAGAATGCAAAAAACAGGGTGTTTTTTATACAATGGTTGATTTTGGCGACGATGCCGAAACTTATCGGGAAGCGCAGATTTTTACTTATTTGACAGAGCATTTGACAGAACATTTGACAGAAGGTTCAAAGAAACGGGAGCTTTTTTTTGACGGCATTTATACGAGTACGGACGGGCTGGCGCTTTGTGTGCTGGAGCTGCTGCAAAAGCTGGAGATTCGCGTGCCGCAGGATGTCCAGGTGATTGGGCACGACGGGCTAAAGCGGATGAACCGCGGGCCGTATTTATTATCGTCGATTGCGCAGCCGGTCGAGGATATGGCAAGAGTGGGCGTAGAAAATGTGCTCCGCTTAATCCGCAAGGAACAGGCGGCGCCTTTGACGATTCTGCCGGTGACGTTTGCAGAAGGCTGGACGACAAGGCGGACGCCTGACAAGCCATAGGGCAGGAAAGCTGTATGACAGGAACAGGAAAGGAATGAAATATGACAAGTCAGACTTTAAGGGAAGCACGCAAATACGAGGAAGCTTTGGAAAAACGAATCCATGCAGACGAACGCCCGGCGTTCCATCTGTCTGCGCGTGCCGGGTGGATGAACGACCCGAATGGATTTTCCTGGTATCAGGGGCAGTATCATTTGTTTTACCAGTACCATCCGTATGACTCCAACTGGGGGCCGATGCACTGGGGGCACGCGGTAAGCAAAGACTTGCTGCACTGGGAGTACCTTCCGGCTGCGCTGGCGCCGGATGAGCCATACGATAAGGACGGCTGTTTTTCGGGAAGCGCGATAGAGCTTGCGGACGGCAGGCAGCTTTTGATGTATACAGGAGTCGTAAAGGAACAGCAGAAAAACGGCGAGTTTTTAGAAGTCCAGACACAGTGCTTAGCTGTCGGAAACGGCGTGGATTATGAAAAATATGACAAAAACCCGGTGCTGGATGAAAAAGATCTGCCAAAAGGCTTTAGCCGCTTTGATTTCAGAGACCCGAAAATCTGGAAAAAAGCAGACGGCACTTACGGCTGTGTAATTGGAAACCGCCCGGCGGACGGCAGCGGACAGATATTGCTGTTTCAAAGCATGGACGGTTTTCACTGGAGCTATCAAAAAGTATTATGCGCCAATAACAGCCGCTTTGGGCTGATGTGGGAATGCCCGGATTTTTTTGCGCTGGACGGGCGGCAGGTACTTTTGACAAGCCCGCAGGACATGATGCCGCAGGGCTTTGAATACCACAACGGCAATGGGACGCTTTGCCTGATCGGAGATTATGAGGAAAAGACGGGCACGTTTACGGAGCGGCACAGCCAGTCGATTGATTATGGTATTGATTTTTACGCGCCGCAGACGGTGCTTTCACCGGACGGCAGGCGGGTGATGATTGGCTGGATGCAGAACTGGGACACATGCAGCCTGCGTACATCAGAGCATCCGCTTTGGTACGGGCAGATGAGCCTGCCAAGGGAGCTGTCTGTCAAAGACGGCAGGCTGTACCAGCAGCCGGTTCGTGAGCTTGACAGCCTGCGGGGGGCAATGGTTTCTTACCAGAAGGTTTTGGTGACAGGTTCTGTCCGTCTCGAAGGCATCCGGGGGCGAACGCTCGACCTGGAGCTGCTGATCCGCCCGGGCGAAGGGGAACGGCTGTACCGGAAATTTGCCGTCCGTTTTGCGCAGGATGAGACGTACTATACATCGTTAAGCTTCCGGCCGGAAGAGTCCGTGCTAAAGATCGACCGCAAATTTTCCGGCTCCAGGCGGGCGATTATCCATCAGCGCAGATGCCTGGTAAACCATACAAACGGATGCTTGAAGCTGCGCCTGATTTTAGACCGTTTTAGCGTGGAGGTGTTCGTCAATGACGGAGAACAGGTGATGACGGCGACGATGTATACGCCGCAGGAAGCGGATGGGATTTCGTTTTTGGCAGATGGGGCGGTGTGTATGGATGTGGTGAAATACGAGCTTGCCGATGTGTGAGCTTTGTAAGGATTATGTCTGGCTTGATTTGAAAACCAAGCCGGACATTTTTTAAGTTACGGTTAACGCAAGCTTTTTACACATTTTACTCTGTATGAAGTTTTTGTGTTTAAATAATCAATTTTGCACATTTTAGGATTTAATAACTTAATGATTGCAGACATAAAATGGTATATATCAATTTTCAATAATCTTAATTAGAATTATTTTGTACAATCCGAGATATGCGTTTACCGTGGATAATAAGTGTGTGTTTTATCTATTAATACTCGATAAATTGTGTTATAATTAAAATATGTATTGGAACCTATGGCAAAGGAGGGCATATGGTGGAGAAGGATACTTCTTTTGGCAGCGGTAATTTAGTAGATACGGCTGAAAAAGAAGAAAAAATAGGAAGTGCAGGCAGCTTAGCGAATAGAGAAGGAACGTTTGCAAAGCTGATGCGTGAATTAACCCATACGCAAAAAGAGCTTGCACAGTATCGGCAGAGGTATGGTGATGTGAAGGCAAACCGTAAATATAAAGATTCTGTTTTTACAAACTTGTTTGCTGAGAAAAAGTATGCATTCATGCTGTATAAGGATTTGCACCCAGAGGATTTGGAAGCAGCCGAGGAAGATGTTGAGGTTATTACAGTTGAAAATATTTTTACAAATGACCTGTATAATGATGCGGCTTTCCGGGTAGGCAATCGCCTGATTACTTTAGCTGAGCACCAATCTACATACAGTTTTAACATACCGATGCGTATGCTTTTATACATTGCAGAAGAGTATAAACGGCTGCTAAGCGGCTCTATGGATGTGCTGTACCGGGAAGGGCCTGTGGCGGTTCCGGCACCGGAGTTTTATGTGATCTATACCGGAAAATGGAAGGAACGGTATGAAACAGAGCTGTCTTTAAGCGGTTTATTTGCACAGCAGACAGGATATTTGGAATTAAAAGTACATGTGATTTATGAACCAGAGGAAGAAAGTATCTTGTGGGAATATTCTGGCATGGTGAAAAAGATGGAGTCCTTAATTGCGGATGGAGTGCCCAAAATAACAGCAATTGAAACGGTTGTTTCAGAATACCAGGACCCTAGATACCGGATTTCTGATTTTCTTAAAAGGCGAAAGGATGTGTCATTAATGTTTAACCGTGATATTACATTAGAAGAAATGATAAACGTTCGTGGGCGTGAACAATGGGATAAAGGCAAACGAGAGGGTATACTTGAGGGCAAGCGAGAGGGTATACTGGAAGGCAAAATCTGGGCTTACCATGACTGCGGTTTGCCTGCAAAAGAAATAGCTAAGATCCTTTCTATTACAGAACAGCATGTGGACAGCGTATTGAATGAAAAGGAGAACAAAAATAGATGCCGCTGACGGCGTGAAAGAGAGGTTTGGCAGGAACAGGCAGTTGAAAGGCTGCTTGTTTTTTTATCCGCGCACATCTGGTAAGTACAAGCGTTACAAACAAATGAAAATTGTACTCGAATAAATACATTGACTTTTTAAGCTATCCTAGCTAAAATAAATAACAATTGGCAGTCCTTCACCTTCCGGTGAGGGATTTTTAACTATAAAGGAGGCTGCAAATGATAAAAATTCAAAGAGCACAGGAAAAAGACATGGAAGGAATCAACCGCCTGCTGATGCAGGTATTGCAGGTGCACCACAAGGGGCGCCCGGATTTGTTTTTGGGAGGAAATAGAAAAAAGTATACCGATGAGCAGCTCAAAGGGCTGATCCACGATGAGAAAACGCCGATTTTTGTCGCAAAGGGGGAGGAAGGGCAGTTGCTTGGCTACGCATTCTGCATTTTTCAGCAGCATGTAGACGACAATATTCTGACGGATATTAAGACGCTGTATATCGACGATTTGTGCGTCGATGAAACCATTCGCGGGCAGCATATCGGCAGGCAGCTTTATGAGGCTGTGCTTGCTTTTGCAAAGGACGCCGGATGCTATAATGTAACACTGAACGTCTGGGCATGTAATGAGCCGGCAATGCGGTTTTATGAGGCGTGCGGGCTAAAGCCGCAGAAGGTCGGGATGGAAAAGATCCTGGAATAAAAAGGTAGTTTCGTCCATCTGCCGCAGGAAAAGCAGATGGACGAAGAGCTGAGGCTTACGGCTATTTTTTAAAGCCGGCGCGCTTGCGCAGCGTCGGGTCTAAAATCCGCTTGCGGATGCGCAGGCTTTCCGGGGTGACTTCCAGCAGCTCGTCGGTGTCGATAAAGTCAAGCGCCTGCTCCAGGCTTAAGATCCTGGGCGGTGTTAGGGTCAGCGCTTCGTCGGCGCTGGAGGAGCGGGTATTGGTCAGGTGCTTTTTCTTGCATACGTTGAACTCAATATCCTCAGATTTGGAGCACTGGCCGACGACCATGCCGGCGTATACCTTTTCGCCGGCGCCGATAAAGAGCTGCCCGCGGTCCTGGGCGCCAAACAAGCCGTAGGCGACAGAGACGCCTGTTTCAAACGCGATCAGGGAGCCCTGCTTGCGGTACTGGATATCGCCGCGGTAAGCGTCGTAGCCGTCGAAGATCGTATTGATAATGCCGTTGCCCTTGGTATCGGTCAAGAAGTCGCCGCGGTAGCCGATTAAGCCGCGGGATGGGATGCGAAATTCAATACGCGTGTAGCCGCCTGCGATCGAGTGCATATTTAACATCTCGCCTTTGCGCTGGCACAGCTTGTCGATGACGGCTCCGGTAAATTCGTCCGGGACGTCTACGTAGGCGATTTCCATTGGCTCGGTTTTTTTGCCGTTTTCGTCCGTTTTATACAGCACTTCGGCTTTGCTGACGGCAAACTCGTATCCTTCGCGGCGCATATTTTCGATCAGCACAGATAAGTGCAGCTCGCCGCGCCCGGATACTTTAAAGACATCGGTATCGTCGGTTTCCTCGACACGCAGGCTGATATCGGTATTCAGCTCGCGGAACAGACGGTCGCGCAGATGGCGGGAAGTAATATATTTGCCTTCCTGCCCGGCGAGCGGGCTGTCGTTTACGACAAAGTTCATCGCGATCGTAGGCTCTGAGATTTTTTGGAACGGGATTGCTTGCGGGGCATCCGGCGCGCAGATCGTATCTCCGATATGGATATCCGCGATGCCGGAAATCGCAACGATCGAGCCGATCTCGGCTTTTTTGACATCGACCTTGTTTAACCCGTCAAATTCGTACAGCTTGCTGATCTTGACTTTTTTGCATTTGTCCGGGTCGTGGTGGTTGACGACGACGGCGTCCTGGTTGATGCACAGGCATCCGTTGTCTACCTTGCCGATACCGATGCGGCCGACATATTCGTTGTAGTCGATCGTACTGATCAGTACCTGGGTATTTGCGTCCGGGTCGCCTTCCGGGGCTGGGATATAGTCGATAATCGTTTCAAACAGCGCGGTCATATCCTTGTGCTCGTCCTGTAAGTCCCTGACGGCATAGCCGTCCCTGGCGGACGCGTAGATAAACGGGCAGTCAAGCTGTTCGTCTGAAGCGTCTAAGTCCATAAACAGTTCGAGCACTTCGTCGATGACTTCGTCCGGGCGTGCCTCCGGGCGGTCGATCTTGTTGATGCAGACGATGACAGGCAGCGCAAGCTCCAAGGCTTTCATCAGGACGAACTTTGTCTGCGGCATGGCGCCTTCAAAGGCGTCTACCACGAGCACGACGCCATTGACCATTTTTAACACACGCTCGACTTCGCCGCCGAAGTCCGCGTGGCCTGGTGTATCGATAATATTGATCTTTACATCTTTATAAAAAACGGCAGTATTTTTCGACAGGATCGTAATGCCGCGTTCGCGTTCGATGTCATTGGAATCCATCACGCGTTCCTGTACCTCCTGGTTGGCACGGAATACGCCGCTTTGCTTTAACAGCTCGTCCACGAGCGTAGTTTTGCCGTGGTCGACATGGGCGATAATTGCGATATTACGGACATTGTCTCTTGTGATATTCATTGGAAAAACCTTCTTTCATAAGTTTTATTAAAATTTCAAAAAAATGCGTACATTTAGTAGATGACGGTTTGGGTTTTTTCGATTATAATAGAGATAAACCCTGGTGCTACTCGCCCATTTTATCACATTTTAAGCCCAGTGCAAGAATTTTTGTCAGCGCGTGCTTATTTTTAGGCGATATGACAAAAAAAACGATGGTAACAAAGTGAAATATGGAAAAGTTTTTCTAATTTTTTGGAAACGATAAGTTGTCGACATGTTTAGCGGTGTTTTTTAGAACCGTCATGGTAAATTCTGTCTTGTCTAAAACGCCTCGCCGGGTACTGTGTTTTCGCAATTCCTCAAAATAGCCACAGTTCTAAACGCGACGGCAGCAGAATACAATGATAGTAGCTAAAATCAGCCCGGCATGCAGGGCGGATATAGTACCGCTTGACAGTGGAAGGAGTACAAAAATCAGATTAACTGTCACGTTGAAAAGAGGAAGGAGAAATAAATTCATGGCAGATAAAATATTTGAAAACAATCAGGTAACTATAGCGGGAAGGATCGTATCCGATTTTACATTCAGCCACGAGGTATATGGCGAAGGGTTTTATATGGTCGATGTATCCGTAAACAGGCTGAGCAACTTTGTGGACTATATTCCGGTTATGGTATCGGAACGGCTGATCGATATGACGCAGAACTACATAGGTCAATATATCTATGTGACAGGGCAGTTCCGTTCGTATAACCGCCATGAGGAGAAGAAAAACCGTCTCGTATTATCGGTATTTGCAAGAGAGCTGGAATTTATGGAGCAGGAGGAAGAGGATGTAAAGAGCAACCAGATCTTTTTGGACGGATACATCTGCAAGGAGCCGATTTACCGCAAGACGCCGCTTGGACGGGAGATTGCAGACCTTTTGATCGCAGTCAACCGCTCTTACGGCAAATCCGATTATATTCCGTGTATTTGCTGGGGCAGGAACGCGCGTTTTGCCTCCGGCTTTACCGTAGGCGCCCATGTACAGATCTGGGGCAGGATACAAAGCCGTGAATATGTGAAGAAACTGAACGAACTGGAGACAGAAAAACGGGTTGCTTATGAGGTATCCGTCAGCAAGATCGAATATCTGGACGATAAAAATTATTAAGAGCCTGAGCAGATGCCTCCTGGGAAATTTGTGAATTTTGACGAAAATCGAGGAAATAATCAGAAAAATTTGCATTTTGGATAGAGGTGTGGTATCTTAAAGGAATCTGAAGCGTTCCAAAGGAGGATATTATGGATTCAGGCAAGGTTCAGATTTATTATGGAGACGGCCGCGGGAAATCAACCGCCGCACTGGGATATGCATTGCAGACAGCTACTGCGGGCAAAAATGTGTTTGTCATCCACTTTTTAAAGGGAAAAATGGCGACAGAATCTGCGTTTATGCAGCGCCTGGAGCCGGAGATCAAATTGTTTCATTTTGAAAAATCAGAAGGACGGTATGAGGAGCTGTCCGAACAGGAAAAATTGGAAGAAAACAGAAACCTGAAAAACGGCGTAAATTTTGCCAGGAAGGTTCTGATGAACGACGAGTGTAACCTGCTGGTACTGGATGAACTGTTAGGAGTGATTGATAACGGGGTAGTTACGAAAGAGGATGTGGAGGCTTTATTCCGGGCAAAAGCAGACGGGGCGCAGATTATTGTAACGGGACGCAGGCTTCCAGATTATATGAGGGAATTGGCAGATGAGATTTATGAGATCCGTACAGAAAAAAGCGGAAACAGGTTGACAGGATGAGGAAACAGTGTTATAGTCAAACTGGACGTGAAATTGATAAAACCAGGAACAAAACAAGATAAAGTGGATAGAGGTTGCGTCATTCATCAGTAGCATATCCGATGCGGCAGGCACAGGAGAAGGTATGTGAAAGGGAAGGGCGCCGAAAGGGTCGAAGTCCTGCGCTTTGATGCTTGGGCATGGAGTGAATAATTCCATGACTGTCATCGAAAAAGATGGGGCGCTATCGGATAAGGACAGGATAAATAACATAGACCTATGATTTATCAGTTCCATATAAAGGAAGTTCAAAAGCCGGTTCATCAGAGCCGGCTTTTCTTTACGGCGGACAGAGCAGGGCTTGGGCGCCAGCGTATCGAATGACAACATAAAATCAGGAGGAATGCATATGGCAGTTTTTAAAGGGGCAGGTGTCGCAATCGTAACACCGATGAAGGAAAATCTGGAGGTCAATTATGAAAAGCTGGAAGAACTGGTAGACATCCAGGTCAAAGGCGGTACCGATGCGATTATTATTACCGGAACGACCGGAGAATCTTCTACGATGACAGAAGAGGAGCATTTGGATGTGATTCGTGCGTGCGTACAGTATACGAACCACAGAATCCCAGTTATTGCAGGTACTGGTTCCAATTGTACAAAAACAGCGATTTATTTGTCACAGGAAGCAGAGAAAGCAGGCGCGGATGGGCTGCTTGTCGTAACGCCATATTACAACAAGGCGACACAGCCAGGCTTAATCGCGCATTATACGCAGATTGCGGACGCGGTAAAGCTTCCGGTTATTATGTATAACGTGCCGGGAAGGACAGGATGCAACCTGCTGCCGGAGACTGCGGCGTATTTGTTTGAGCATGTGGAAAATATCGTCGGCTTAAAGGAAGCAACCGGCAATATTACCCAGGCTTCCAAGACGATGGACTTAACAGACGGCAGGCTCGATATGTATTCGGGCGAGGACGCAGTAATCCTGCCGCTTCTGGCAATCGGCGCAGCCGGAGTGATTTCCGTATGGTCAAACGTAGCGCCAAAGGATGTGCATGACTTATGCCAGAGCTTCTTTGACGGAGACTTAGAAACGTCACGCAGGCTCCAGAGAAAAGGGCTTGCATTAATCGACGCTCTGTTTTCCGAAGTCAGCCCGATCCCGGTGAAAAAGGCAATGAACCTGATGGGCATGGAAGTAGGCCCGCTGCGGGCGCCGCTTTGTGAAATGACTAAGGCAGGGACAGAGAAGCTTGCAAAAGTGATGAGGGCGTACGGGCTGCTGTAAGGAAAAAACCTGGATAAGATAAAACAAAAACGAAAAAGAAGAATACAGCGGAAAAAACAGGGGATACTACGAAGTACATAAGATGGAGGGAACAAGGCATGGTAAAGGTGATCCTGCATGGATGCAACGGAAAGATGGGGCGGATGATTACCGAAATCTGCAAAGAGGACGACGGTGTGCAAATCGTTGCCGGCATCGATGTATTTGACGGCGTGGAAAATACGTATCCAGTATTTGCAAACATTACAGACTGCGGTGCGGCGGCGGACGTGATAATTGATTTTTCAAACGCAGGCGCGGTGGATGCACTGCTTGGCTACAGCATGGATAAAAAGATCCCGCTTGTATTATGCTCCACCGGATTAAGCGAGGAACAGCTTGCTAACGTACAGAAAACAGCGGAGCAGACGGCGGTATTAAAATCGGCAAATATGTCGCTTGGCATCAATACGCTGATCGACTTGTTAAAAAAAGCCGCAGGCGTATTTGCACCGGCTGGGTTCGATATCGAGATCGTGGAAAAGCACCACAACCAGAAGCTGGACGCACCGAGCGGGACGGCGCTTGCGCTTGCGGATGCGGTTAATGAAGTGCTGCCGCAGGCATATTCGTATACGTACGACCGCAGCGGCAGGCGGCAGAAACGGGATAAACAGGAAATCGGCATTTCGTCCGTCCGGGGCGGAAGCATTGTAGGAGAGCATGAGGTGATCTTTGCCGGCACGGATGAGGTTATTACCTTGCAGCATACGGCGTACTCGCGTGCTGTCTTTGCGAAGGGGGCTGTGGAAGCAGCGAAGTTCCTTGCGGGGAAGGATGCGGGGATGTATGATATGGCGGATGTGATTGCGGCGAAATAGGATGTGGGAAAAGCGTGGGTCGAGGTTGGGCCTGCGCTTTTTCTGGTTTGTATTGAGGGGGGTGTGGGGAGGGGACGCTGGGAGAGGGGATTGGCACGCCCTTCCTGCGTCCGTTCCAGAAGGTTAAGAAGCGCTAAGCATCCTGCGGTTACGCTGTGG